>JAZFTY010000035.1:0-5559 GCA_036446935.1 Acidobacteriota bacterium
TTACTCAGAAAAGATCCCCCTTCAAAGAGCTGCCAGCCTGGCCTGCATGGAACGAACTTCCTTCTCTCGCTTTTTTGGCAACAAAGTAGGAATCTCGTTCACTCAATGGCTCACCCAAGTACGGATCTCCAAAGCGATGGATTTGATGAAGAAGAACAATGCAACGATCAGTGAGATCACTCACGAAGTGGGATTCTCTAATCTCCGGACCTTCCAAAGGGCGTTCAAGAAACTCACCGATCTGACGCCTTCACAATTCAGAAACAAGGTCCGCCCTTCCTAGCCCGGATTATGCATAGGTTCTTGTCACGAAGCGACGAAAGCGACGACCTGACAAGGCGCGCGATAGAGGCCCCCGCAAACGTACTGTACGGTACGTTGAGGAGGCCGACCGAGCGGAACACAGTCAGGGCGGATGATTCCGTCGCTGTAGTAGAGAATTTATGCATAATCCGGGCTAGAACCCACTAAGGAGGAATCATGTCGGAAAAAGTTTTGATTTTTGACACGACCTTGAGAGACGGCGAACAGTCCCCCGGATGTTCCATGAACCTGCAGGAAAAGCTCAAGATGGCGCACCAACTGGAGCGCCTGAACGTGGATGTGATCGAAGCTGGTTTTCCCATTGCCTCCGATGGAGATTTTGAAGCCGTTCAGGCAACCGCAGCCGAGATTCGCCAGCCCATCATCGCAGCTTTGGCCAGAGCCAACCGCCAGGACATTGAACGGGCCTGGGAGGCCGTCAAGAAAGCCGCCCACCCGCGCATCCATACCTTTATCGCCACTTCCGATATTCACTTGGAATTCAAGCTTCGCAAGTCGCGTTCCGAGGTTCTCGAGCAGTCCATCGAGGCGGTCAAAATCGCTCGGGATCTGTGCTCTGATGTGGAATTTTCTGCCGAAGATGCCACCCGAAGCGACATCGATTATCTGGCCGAGATCTTCGAAGCGGCCATCGAAAACGGGGCCACAACCATCAATATCCCCGACACTGTCGGCTACTCTATTCCCCAGGAATATGGACCCTTTGTCAAAAAGCTTATTTCTAAAATTTCCAATCGGGACAAGGCCCGCTTTAGCTGCCACTGCCACGACGACTTGGGATTGGCTGTAGCCAACTCTCTGGCGGGCGTCGAAAGCGGATGCCGGCAGGTTGAATGTACCGTCAACGGAATCGGTGAGCGTGCCGGCAATGCCTCCCTTGAAGAGATCGTTATGGCATTGCGGACGCGAAAGGATCTGCTTCCCTACCATACGGATATCGTCACCGAGGAAATTTACCGTTCCAGCCGGCTGGTGTCCAACCTCACCGGAGCCTTCGTTCAAGCCAACAAGGCAGTGGTGGGAAAAAATGCCTTCGCTCACGAAGCAGGGATCCATCAGGACGGAATGCTGAAACATGCTCGGACCTACGAAATCATGACTCCCCAATCCGTGGGAATCATCAGCAGCACGCTGGTGATGGGAAAGCACAGTGGGCGGCACGCCCTGAGTAAGAAGTATGAAGAGTTGGGGTACCAACTGAATAAGGAAGAACTGGAGCGAGCCTATTTCTTCTTTACCAAGCTGGCTGACCAGAAAAAAGAGATTTACGACGAGGACCTCATCACCATCGTTCAGGATGGCATCAAGACCATCCCCGATACTTACAAGATCAGCCACGTCCACGCGGCAGGTGGAAACCAGGGACTTTCCTCTGCGGTGGTGAGGCTGGCCAAAAATGATGAGACCTATATCGCATCCGCCCACGGAGATGGACCGGTGGATGCCACCTACAAAGCCATTGACCAGATCACCGGATTGCAGGGACGGCTCCTGGATTACAGCGTCAACTCGGTGAGCCGGGGCAAAGACGCGCTGGGAGAGGTTTTTGTCCACGTTTGCTTCAACGATCGAAACTACACTGCCAAGGCGGCCAGCGTCGACATCATCGACGCCAGTGCCCGTGCCTATGTCAACGCGGTCAATAAAGCCCTTTACGAAAAGAAGCAGGAGGCAACAGGACAGCAACCGGAGTCGGTGTCAGCAGAGCCGCAAAAGATCCACCACAAGGCTACCGGGTCCTAGGCGTGGGCAAAACTCTATTTGAAAAAATCTGGGACCGGCATGTGGTTCACCAGGAGCCGGGGCAACCAGCCATCCTTTACATCGATTGCCATCTGGTGCATGAGGTCACTTCGGCTCAGGCCTTTGAGGGTTTGCGACTGGCAGGACGAAAGGTCCGGCGGCCCAACCTGACCTATGCGACCGCGGACCACAATGTTCCCACCTGGGATCGTTCTCTGCCCATCACAGACGCCCTTGCCAAGCTTCAGATCGATACCCTGGGAAAAAACTGTGAAGAGTTCGAAATTCCGTTGTTCGGCTTGGACAGTCCTGACCAGGGGATTGTTCATGTGATTGGACCGGAGTTGGGGATTACTCAACCCGGGAAGACCCTGGTTTGCGGTGACAGTCACACTTCGACCCACGGGGCCTTCGGCACCTTGGCTTTTGGGGTCGGAACCAGTGAGGTTGAGCACGTGTTGGCCACCCAGTGCCTGCTTCAATCCAAGCCCAGCAGTCTTCAGATTCAGGTGCAGGGCCAGCTGCCGCCGGGGGTGACTGCCAAGGATGTCATCCTTTACATCATTCGAACCATTGGGACCGATGGTGGTACGGGTTGTGTGATCGAGTATACGGGGGACACCATTGGCCGATTCACCATGGAAGAGCGAATGACGGTGTGCAACATGTCCATCGAGGCGGGCGCACGAGCTGGGATGATGGCACCCGATGAAACGACCTATGCCTATATGGAGGGACGCTCCTATGCTCCTCAAGGAAAGGAATTTCAGGATGCGGTCGACTATTGGAGAACACTCCCCAGTGACCCGGATGCCTCATTTGATCGAACGGTCGAAGTGGAGGTCTCTTCCCTGGCTCCCCAGGTCAGCTGGGGAACCAATCCCGGAATGGTTACCGACGTAACGGGCACCGTGCCCGATCCCGAGTCCTTTGCCGACGAAACCAGCCGCCGGGCAGCCCGCAGTGCCCTGGAGTACATGGGGCTGCAACCTGGTCTCCCCATTACAGAAATCAAGCTGGACCGAGTTTTTATCGGCTCCTGTACCAACGCACGGATCGAAGACCTGAGGGCAGCGGCCCAGGTGATCCAGGGACGAAAGGTCTCCTCCTCCCTTCAGGCCATGGTGGTACCCGGTTCGCAGCGGGTCAAGCGTCAGGCTGAAAAAGAGGGTCTGGACCGTATTTTCACAGAAGCGGGATTTGATTGGAGAGAGTCAGGATGCAGCATGTGCCTGGGAATGAATCCTGATATTCTCAGCCCGGGTCAACACTGTGCCTCTACCTCCAACCGCAACTTTGAGGGCCGGCAGGGGCGGGGGGGACGCACCCATCTGGTGAGCCCGGCAATGGCTGCGGTAGCCGCTATCGAAGGGCATTTCACAGATATTCGCAAATGGTCCAATAATTAACATCATGGAGCCATTCGTTAAAATCAAGGGACTGGTCGCCACCCTGGATCGCATCAATGTGGATACCGATCAAATCATCCCCAAGCAGTTCCTGAAGCGGATCGAGAAAACGGGTTACGGCCAGTTTCTCTTCTACGATTGGAGATTGAACGAAGATGGCTCTCCCAAGCCTGATTTCGAATTGAATGCGCCCCAATTCAAGGGAGCATCGATTCTTCTTACCCGTGACAATTTCGGGTGTGGTTCTTCCCGCGAGCACGCTCCCTGGGCGCTCTTGGATTACGGCTTCCGTTCCATTCTTGCACCTTCCTTCGCCGACATTTTCTACAACAACTGTTTCAAGAACGGTATGCTCCCGGTGCGGCTCCCTCAAGATCAAATTTCGGAGCTCTTTGAGTGGGTGGGAGCGAATTCCGGTGCCCAACTCACCGTTGATCTGGAGTCACAGACTCTTTCCGGGGACTCAATGGAGTATCCCTTTGAAGTGGATCCCTTTCGCCGAGACTGTCTGCTGAAGGGCCTGAATGACATCGACTTGACCCTCAAGTACGAAGAGCAGATTCGGGAGTACGAAAGTAAGTTTGCCTAAATGCCCCCATTCTTGAGCACTTTCATTTAGCCCAGATGATGCATCATCTGGACTAGGGAGGTAGAGTCCATGAACCACTCTTTTTTGCCTGCTTTTCGCTTTTCCTTCTCCCTGGCACTAACGACACTCTGGCTGCTCGGCTGCTCGGCTGCTGAGACGGAGGAGGTGCAAGAAGAGGTACAAGCTGAACAATCGACCAAACCTGCTGCGGAGTACTTCTTGACCAACGAGAACACCCACAACCGTTGGAGCCGAACCATTCCTCCCGTGCTTAGAGTTCCTTCAGGCGCGGTGATCGAGGTGCAAACGAAGGAGGCCTCCGACCAACAGATCACGCCAACATCAACGATCGAGGATCTTGCCAATATGGACAGTTCTCTGGTTCACCCCTTGACCGGCCCTGTCTATGTCGAGGGTGCGGAACCGGGAGATACACTGGCAGTGACCTTGATTGAACTGGAAGTGCTGGGGTGGGGCTGGACGGCTGCCAGACCAGGAAGGGGATTTCTCCCTGATGTACCCGGCGAGCCCTTGCTGAAGATATTCCAGATTGACAAGGGATCGAGGCTAGCTCGCTTTTCCGACAACATCTCGATTCCCATCAAGCCGTTTCCTGGGGTTATGGGTGTGGCTCCGGACACCGATGAGATGCTCAGAACTCGCCCCCCGCGGGAAAATGGCGGGAATATGGACAACAAGTATATGACGGAAGGGACTATCGTCTATTTCCCGGTCCTGGTGGAAGGGGCACTTTTTTCCATCGGCGATGCTCACGCCGCTCAGGGAGACGGTGAAGTCTCCGGTACGGGCATCGAAGCACCCATGCGCATCGTCTATCAGGTGGACGTCATCAAGGGAGGACGAAAGATTTCCGAACCCCAGTACGAGACCGATGAATATTACGCGGTCACGGGATTTGCACCCACCATCGATGAGGCTGCCCGCAAAGCCACCCAATTCATGGTGGACTATCTGGTTGCCGAACACCGTTTGACGCCGATCGAGGCCTATAGTCTCTGTTCGCTGGCAGGGGATCTGAAAATCTCAGAAGTCGTCGACCTCCCCAACGTTCTGGTGAGCATGCACATGCCCAAAAACCTGTTCCATCAGTAGATGCACCCCTGGAACCTCACTCCCAAGGAGGCCATTCAACTCCAGAAGCAGCTGAAGGATCGGGTCAAGACTCATCTCACGCTGAGGCACCCTCAGCGCATCGCCGGGGTGGACGTCGCTTACCTCCCTGAAAAAAAGCAATCGGTGGCCACCGTGGTTGTGGTCTCCAGTGCCGACTTTGCAACCGTTGAGTCAGCGGTTGCAAAGATGAAGACCCCGTTCCCCTATATTCCCGGGTTACTCAGCTTTCGAGAGATTCCCCCCATTTTAAAGGCTCTCGAGCAGCTTTCTGACCTTCCGGATCTGATCCTGGTGGATGGACACGGGCAAGCCCATCCCCGCCGTTTTGGCATCGCCGCTCATCTGGGACTGTGGCTCAAG
>JAZFTY010000036.1:0-9038 GCA_036446935.1 Acidobacteriota bacterium
CCTTGCTCGTCGTTGCCTACGATCAGTTCTCCGGAGAGGAGATAGACTTCCTCCCAGTACTCGTGAACGAAGGGTGCCGTAGTGTAGACACCGGGAAGGAAGCGCAGAAGCCGGGTCCGGTGGCCCCTTTTATTCTCCTCATCTAGACGACCCGACAGAATTTTCTGCTGGATACCACTGGGATAGCCTTCGGGGACTTCCCATCCTTCGTCCATGTTCAAGGGGTAAAATTCCTTGTGCTCTTTCTCAATCGCCATACCTATAGATTCCTCCTACCTAAAAATCTCGGACCACTCGCGGGTCACCTTCTCCTTCACCTCCGGGCTGGGCTCCACCACTTTAGGAAATTCACCTCGAAGAAGCCTGCCAAAGGGCTTGGTGGCAAAGATGATTCCTCTGCTGCCGGTGTACTCCAGCATATCTCGGGAGGGATCATGCTCGGCAAGCGGGTCCACCGGAGTCCCAATGGTGTCTTTAATGATATCGATTCCGGTGGCCGGGTCGCTGCGCGAGCACATGGCCCAGATCACATCGTCAAGGTTGGTGGGATCGATGTCATCGTCAACCACCACCACATAGCGTCCTGCCACGGCCCCCGGCCTGCTCTGACAGGCGATATACCCGGCCATGCGGTCATGTCCCGCAAACATCTGTTTAATCGAGACTACGGTAAAGGCCCTGGAGTATCCAGCCTCATGACACCAAACACCCTTCACCCCTTGAATCCCTGCTTTCTCCAGGATGTCCCAGATCAGGGCCGCCCTCACGGGACACCTGAAGTAACTGTAGTCGTGAGGGGGGCGGCCCGCACAGGTACCCAGAAGGATCGGATCGTTTCTATGGTAGACGGCTTCGACCTTGACGGTGGGGGCCTGGTTGGCGGTTGCCATGGAGTAATAACCGATGAACTCCCCCAAAGGCCCTTCCGTAGTGGGTTCGTTCACGATATATCCTTCAATGGCCAGTTCACTGTCAGCCGGAATCGGCAGGCCGGTAACGGGCCCTTTGATCACCTCATAGGGTCGCTCGCTGACGGCACCCGCGTAGGCCAGCTCGGACACTCCATGGGGAGCTTCGATACCCGCAAACATCAGTGCCAGCGGGTGGTGCCCGAAAGACACCGCCACCGGGCATGGCTTTCCGGCATCCCAGTACTTCTTGACCATGAACCTTCCGTGACGAACCGCCTCAAAAAGAATGGACAAGGTGTTCTTGTCCTTCAGCATCATGCGATAGGTCCCCACATTCACCCAGCCGGTTTCCAGGTCGCGGGTCATCACTGCATCGGCCGTACCGATATAACGCCCGCCGTCGTGGACAAACCACTTAGGGGCGGGAAACTTGAACATATCCACGTCCTTCAGGGTGTTCTCCAGGAGCGGGGCATCCTCGACATAGCGGGGCTCATACTCATCGATGTTGTCACCCGCCGACTTGAGTCGATCTCTGAGGACCTTGACCAGTTCCAGATCGCTCAGCGTGGGAGGCAAACCCAGAGTAAGGGCTACCCTTTTTGAGTCCAGCAGCGAGCCGGTGAGTACCCGGAATCCCTTCGGATATCCCTTGATCTTGTCAAAGAGGAGGGTGTATTTGTTTTTCTTAGCGTTGATGTCGGTGATGGCGCCAATCTCTTCGTCCCAATCGGCACCTTCGACCGTTTTCAGAAGGCCTAATGACTCCACCTCATCAAGCCAGGAACGAAAATCCCGGCTCGGACTTTGAGCCGGCTTGAGCCCTTTTTCGTCGCGGCCTTTTGCTTTACCCATAGAAGGAAATCCTCCAAACCATTAAACACCCGATTGAGACCCTATAAAGTAACCAATCACCGGACCCAGGTCAATGCATGGGAAAGAGACATTGGACCACAATTTGGTGTCGAATATTCCGGATCACCCGACAAAAAGAGGGCGGCAAAAAGAAGCTCTCGCGAGACTCAAATATCGACTAAATCGATCACACAACTGTTTGTAAAAACCCTTCATGAGAAACATTTGGAAGCGGGGTCCAGATCGTGTGGAAAATTCTGTGGATAAGGTGTGCGCTCTCCGCCTGGAAAACACGCCCACGGACTCTCTGAAGAAAAACCAATTTTTGCACATGAAAGGTGCACGAAATTTAATATTTTTTTCCCTTGTGTCAAGCCCAAAAGTGAGTAGAATTGAAATTGTCCCAAGGGGTAAAAGCAACGAGCCGAAACCCTGAGGCGGCGACCCTGAGTTGGGAGGATCCACTCTCCGGCTTCGGTCGGGAAGCGAGGAAACCAACAAGGGGAGAAGCTGAAGCCAGTTTACTTCGGTAGGCCAGCGACGGTGGAAACGGGTTGAGAGGAAAACCTACTCTCTTCGGAAAGTGGGGAACATAGCTCAGCCTTGGACGCAGGCCAGGAACTTCTGTTTTTGGTAAGATTCCCGAAAGGGAGAAACCAAGAGCAGGAAGGCGATCCCAGTTTCCGGAGCTATCGGTTGGCTCTTCGGAGTCGGTCGGGGGTTCCAGAGATAAAGGATTGCCACTTAAGAAGCAGAGAAACCGATTTTTAACGAGGTCGGGAGAGAGAGCTTCTTGGGCCAAAAGGAACGGCTCTCGCTGATATCACTTGGGACACTTTTTTTTGTCCACTCTCTTTTCCCTGTTTCACCTTTGTTCTCGCCTTGACAGTGATTCGCATTTTCATGCTATGGTGCTTGATGTTTTAGGGGTTGCAGCCCGTATTCATCCAGGCTAAAGAACCCTCAAATTCAGAGCCAAAGGAGTGAAATTCAGGTGGAAAAGATCCCAGTCGGAATTTTAGGCGCCACGGGTGCGGTAGGACAAAAATTCATCCTGCTCTTGTCCGATCATCCCTGGTTCGAAATCCGAGAGTTGGCCGCCTCCCAGCGATCATCCGGCAAGCGATATCAGGATGTCGTGAACTGGAAACAGGAGAGGCCTGTTCCGGAGGCCATCCGAGAAATGATGGTCAAGGATTGTGAGCCGAATCTCGAATGTAAGATTGTTTTTTCCGGTTTGGATTCCTCAGTCGCCGGAGAGGTAGAAGAAGCTTTCGCCCAGGCAGGGTATTGGGTGTTTTCCAATGCCAAGAACCACCGTATGGATTCAGATGTTCCGCTGGTGATTGCCGAACTCAACCCCGATCACCTGAATATGCTCCCCCACCAGCAGAAGAATCGAGGCTGGGAGGGAGCCATCATTACCAACGCCAATTGCTCGGCCGTTGTTTTGGCTCTTTCTATTGGGCCGCTTCATAAAATGTTTGGACTGGAAACGGTTCATGTGGTGACCTTTCAGGCCCTCTCAGGCGCCGGCTATCCAGGTGTTTCCTCGCTGGACATCCTGGGCAATATCATTCCCTTTATTGCTGGAGAGGAAGAAAAGATCGAAAGTGAGACCCAAAAGATCCTGGGTACCCTGGATGACCATCAATTCAGTCCGGCCCCATTCACAGTCAGCGCCCACGCGAATCGCGTCCCTGTTGAGGAGGGTCACCTGGAATGTGTTTCGGTCAAGCTGAAGCAGAAAGCTGGGCCGGAAGAGGTGACTCGATGTTGGCAGGAGTTCAGGGGATCGGAACATGAATTGAACCTTCCCTCGGCCCCGCAACAGCCCGTGGTGGTGGTGTCAGAAGAGGACCGGCCTCAACCTCGTCGGGACGTCTGGAAATACGAAGGAATGAGTGCGCTGGTGGGAAGGGTCCGCCCTTGCCCGCTGTTTGATATCAAGTACGTTGTGCTTGGCCACAATACGATTCGGGGAGCCGCAGGCGCCTCACTGCTCAATGCAGAGCTGGTTCTCAAAAAAGGGATGCTCGGCGGGCTCAGCACGCCAGCAGGCTGAGCCTAGCCCGCTGAAAAAAGAAAAAGGCGAAAAGAACAGAAGCACGAAAGCACCCAATATCATGCGAGTGACCATCATCGGCTACGGGAAAATGGGAAAAATGGTGGAAGAAGTGTGCCGGGATCAAGGCCACGAAGTCCTCCACACCATCGATATCGATAATCTTCCCTCCAAAGCTGGGTTTTCAGGGGAATGGGTGCAAAAAACCGATGCCCTCATCGATTTTTCAGTGGCGGCTGCAGTGCTGACCCATGTTGAGAATGCTGCTCGCGCCGGGATTCCCATTGTGATAGGGACCACGGGTTGGAATAAGGATCTGGAGAAGGTCGGCCAGATCGTTGAAACCCAGTCTGGTGCCTGCGTCTACAGCAGCAACTTCAGCGTGGGAGTTCAGGCTCTTTTCTATCTGACCCGTCAGGCGGGAAAGCTGATATCCGGTTTTCAGGATTTCCATCCCTTTATTGAGGAATCTCATCATACTCAAAAGGTCGATGCTCCCTCGGGCACGGCTCTGACCTTGGGCAGCATTCTCAAGGAATCGTATGACTCGGAGATACCCACATCGAGCCTGCGGGCCGGTTTTTTTCCGGGAAACCATGTTGTGGGTTTCGACTCACCCTTTGATACTCTGAGACTGGAGCACAGGGCAAGGAGCCGGGAGGGTTTTGCCCGAGGAGCACTTTTTGCTGCCCAGTGGATCCAGGGCAAAAGCGGCTTGTATCGTTTCGAGGACATCCTTTTTGGTGAAGAGCAATGATTGACCTCAAAGGTTGTGGCACTGCCCTGGTCACTCCTTTTAAATCCGATACCCAGCTCGATCTGGAAGCCTTTCGAAAACTAATCCGCTGGCAGTTGGATTCAGGCATCCACTTTTTGGTTCCCTCCGGAACCACCGGCGAGAGCGTCACCTTAAATGAAGAGGAATACCGAAAGGTCATTCGAACCTGTGTGGAGACGGCAGCGGGTGCGGTGCCTGTGGTGGCAGGTGCCGGCACCAACAACACGGCCCAGGCCATTCACATGGCTACCATCGCCCAGCAAGAGGGGGCCGACGCCCTCCTGGCGGTCACTCCCTACTACAACAAACCGACACAGGAAGGTCTTGTTCTTCATTTTAGTAAGATTGCCGAGTCGATCAGTTTGCCCGTCGTCCTTTACAACGTACCGGGTCGTACCCTTATCAACATCACCGCGGAAACAGCCCTTCGATTGGCCCAGGTCGACAACATCATTGCTCTCAAGGAAGCCAGTGGAGATCTCGGTCAAGTCATGCAGATCCTCAACCGCCGGCCTTCAGACTTTGTGGTGCTCTCCGGAGACGACAGCCTGACGCTCCCCATCATGGCCATGGGTGGGGAGGGCATCATCTCGGTGGCCAGTAATTTAATCCCAGCAGAAATGTCCCAAATGGTCGACCTGGCCCTCAGCGGAAAATGGGAAGAGGCGAAAAAGATTCACTATCGATATCTTGACCTGATGGAACTCAATTTCATCGAAAGCAGCCCCATTCCCGTCAAATATGCACTTTCTCGCATGGGCAAGCTGGAAGAAGCCTACCGGCTGCCCTTGTGCCCTCTCAGCGACCCCAGCAAGAAAGTGATGGATCAAGAGCTGGACAAGCTCAATTTGGTGAGTTCCGGTGATTGACACAATTGAAGGGCTCTTTCAAAAGGATCAGTTTGACGCCACGGACAGGAATGCCCTCGAATCGTTTCTGGATCAACTGGACGAGGGGACCGTGCGTGCGGCCGAAAGGGTCGACGGGCAATGGCAGGTCAACACCTGGGTCAAGAAAGGGATCCTGGTCGGATTTCGCATGGGGGTGCTGGCTGATCGATCCATCGATGAGAATTTCCGCTTTTTTGATAAGGACACCTTTCCACTGAAGTCGTTTCAACTCAGCTCGGGGGTCCGGATTGTCCCGGGTGGTTCCGCCGTGCGGCGCGGAAGTTATGTCGCTAAGGGCGTCACCTGTATGCCGCCCATGTATATTAATGTTGGTGCCTACGTGGATGAGGGAACCATGGTCGATTCCCATGCCCTGGTTGGATCGTGTGCTCAAATTGGGAAACGGGTTCACCTGAGCGCCGCCGCTCAAATTGGAGGGGTGTTGGAACCGGTAGGTGCCCTTCCCGTCATTATTGAAGACGAGGTCCTGGTGGGTGGGAATTGTGGAGTCTATGAGGGAACGATTGTGCGCCGCGGAGCGGTCCTGGCTGCAGGTGTCATACTAACTCGGGGAACCCCGGTTCATGATCTCACCCGGGAAACCGTGCTCCGGGGTGACGACGAGAACCCCCTTGAAATTCCCGAGGGTGCGGTCGTGGTGCCCGGGACTCGGCCCGTGTCATCCACCTATGGCAAAACGCAGGGACTCTCCCTGTACACTCCGATAATCGTGAAGTACCGGGATCAAAAAACTGAGAAATCGGTCCAACTGGAAGAACGGCTGAGATAAGCGCGATTCGCGCTCGTCCTAAGTTCCGGGTTGGAGCGCGACTTCGCGCAGAAAAAAGAAACAAGAAGGTTAACGGTCAGCTGGTCTAGTGTCAGCTGTCAGTCTCCTGCCTCCTCTCTCCTCTCCTCTCTAATGTTATGCTATAGAAGTCATGCAGACGACGGAAAAAGAGCAGGAACAAGTGCGAGAGGAAAGACCCATAATCACTCTGATCACGGATTTTGGGGAGGGATATTACGTCGCTGCAATGAAGGGGGTCATACTGGACATCTGCCGGAGTGCCTGTCTGGTGGATATCACCCATGATATTCGATCTCATGACGTGCTCGAGGGGGCCTTTACGCTTCTTTGTACCTACCCCTACTTTCCCCCGCATAGCGTCCACATTGCCGTGGTCGATCCAGGGGTCGGCTCAGAGCGTCGCGGAATTATCGTTGCAACCAAGGATCATTATTTCGTGGGTCCTGACAATGGTGTTTTTTCCTTTGTCTACAATCGAGAGCCCGTCAAGAAAGTCGTTTCTATCGAGTCACAAGTCTACTTGCGGGGGACGGTTTCACCCACCTTCCACGGTCGCGATGCGTTCAGTCCGGTGGCCGCCTGGCTGGCGCTGGGAACCCCACTGGAGAAGTTCGGTGAGGAAATCGAAGATTATTCAGGTGCGACGGTCCTACCCGTACAAAAAGTGGAGGACGACCCCACCCGGATTGAAGGCATGGTTATTCATGTGGACAAATTTGGAAACATCATCACCAGTATCTCTCCTGAGACCGCCGCCGAACAGTTCGGATACAGCGGATCTCCAAAGTTCTTTGTGAAGGGCCAGACAATTACTCACAGCTACAGCTATTACGCTGAAGCCGCTCCAGGAGAGATTTTCGCACTCGTAGGCAGCAGCGGCTATTACGAGATCGCCGCCCACAGAAGCAGAGCTTCCGACATCCTGGGCGTTGAGCGCGGGGAAAAAGTTCAGTTGGAACTGCACACAGAATCATCTGCATCCTCTACCACTTAGCCGACAGGCTGGGGCTACCGCGACCGGGAGGGCGTGGTGGTCGATTCACTACAGCTTCAGCATCACTTGACCGTAAAGGTACAGCAGATTGTTGATTCTCTCTTGCGGACCTCTCCCAAAGTGGGCCGGTGCCTGGGAGACTGACTATCCCGCTCTGTACAAAGGGGTAACTTCCCGCATCCGTTCCACGATCTCCGGCAGAATGCTTAAGACGTAGTCAATCTCTCCACCGCTAGTCATTCGGCTCAAAGTGAAACGGATGGCTGACTTATGCAGCTTGTGATTGCCTCCCAGAGCGGTCAGAACATGTGAGGGTTCCACCGTACCCGAGGAGCAGGCCGAACCGGTTGAAACCGCCACCCCTTGAAAATCAAGGGAGATCAAAAGGGCCTCACCTTCGATGGCACGAAAGCTGATATTGGTCAGGTGCGGTATTCTGTGGGTTCTTGATCCGTTTACCGCGGTACCGGAAATGTGCTCCAGGATTCCCTTTTCCAACCGGTCTCGTAGCGCCTTCACTCGGGTGTCCAGTTCTTTGAGTTCCTCACGGGCCAGTTCAGCGCTTCGTCCCAGACCGACGATGCCCGGTACGTTTACGGTGCCGGCCCGTCGATTGCGCTCATGGGACCCTCCATAGAGCAGTGGGTCCATCTTCACTCCTGACCTTATATAGAGTGCCCCCACTCCCTTGGGACCGTGGAACTTATGGGCGGATAGGGAGAGTAAATCGACACCCAGTTCCTCCACGTTCACGGGAATCTTGGCCACGGTCTGGACGGCATCGGTGTGAAAGAGAACCTTCTTCTCCCGTGCCAGGGCCGCCATATCCTGAATAGGTTGAATCACTCCAATCTCGCTGTTGGCGTGCATGATGGAGATCAGTATGGTTTCCTCATCAATGGCTTTCTCCAACCGATCCAGAGAAATCATCCCCTCCCGATCCACCGGGAGATAAGTGACCCGGAAGTTTTCTTTCTCCAGCTGCTCACAGGTTTGCAGGACCGCCGAATGCTCCGTGACGGCGGTGATAATATGATTTCCCCGCTGACGGTGATGGGTTAGAACTCCACGCAACTCCGTATTATCGGCCTCCGTTCCGCCGCTGGTAAACACAATCTCACCGGGCCGCGCTCCGATCAGTTCACCGACCTGGCGGCGCGCATTCTCAACCGCCGAATTGGCCTTCTGGCCATAGGTATGAATCGAGGAAGCGTTCCCGAAATCCTCCAGAAAATGAGGTTTCATGGCCTCAAAAACAAGGGGATCCAGCGGAGTGGTAGCGTTGTTGTCCAGATATACTTGCTGCATGCTGGCTCGATCATATCATCTCCAAACTTGACCGGACAACTGCAACTGAAAGGCCAGCATTTTCAGGGACAACGCACCATCTTGACAGCCCGTAAGGTCCATCTTATATATCTAGTAGGACTGGTTGATGGACGATATAAGTTGCATGAGGTCAATGAATTAAGTCAACCAGTGAGGATGACTGTGAACTGCGCAGAACACAGAATGGAAGAAGAATTTTAGAGGGTTATTTTAAACATTGGAGGTAAGAAAAAATGCAATTAGTCAGGTTTAATCCTTTCACAGAATTAGCCGGAGTAGATCGGCTCTTTAACGACACTTTTGACCGCTTTTTCGAGGACACCGATAGGCGATTGACGAACAAGACGTGGTCTCCTTCCGTCGATGTTTCCGAGACGGAGACCGAGATCATATTTACCGCCGAGT
>JAZFTY010000037.1:0-2419 GCA_036446935.1 Acidobacteriota bacterium
AGTCTATACCCGTCGCTGTGCCGACTGCCACGGCTCGGAAGGTCAGGGGGGTGATCAGGGAGAAGCCCTGGTGGGCGGAGAAGGGACCTTGGACAGTCTCAAACCTGTGAAGACAGTGGGCAGCTACTGGCCCTATGCCACCACGCTTTGGGACTACATCAATCGTGCCATGCCCTTTGACAGTCCCGGATCTCTGACCCACAAACAGGTCTATGCCCTGGTCGCCTACCTTCTCTATCTCAACGGCATCATCGAGGAGGAGGAAGTACTCGATGCCCAGACCCTTCCCCAGGTCGGGATGCCCAATCGAGAGGGCTTTGTTTCCGATCCGCGGCCCGATGTGGGAACCACCGATCCGAGCAGGTAGCCCGGATGATGCGGGCCTTTCTTGCCGGCCTTCACCGTCCCCGCTATAATCCTGACATTAGAAAAGAAGAGAGAGTTTAAATGGACTTCCCTATCGACCCGCTGGAGGAGAATAAATGACTTACTACGGAGCAAAAGAGCTGAGCGAGAGTTTCCGGACGGTCCGGAAGAACACCATCCTCACGGCCGAGGATATTCCGGAGGATCAGTACAACTTTCAGGCGACTCCCGACACGGGCACGGTGGCCCAGCGGCTGGCTCACATCGCGGTTGCCTTCAACATTCAGCACCAGATCCACGCCGTTGAGACCCGGACCACTCTGGATGGCTTTGACTTTCCCTCACTGAGTCAGCGTCTCAGGGCGGAAGCAGAGCAGCCCAGAAGCAAAGAAGAGATCATCGAGCTGCTGAGCAGCAATGGAGAAAAATGGGCCCAATGGCTGGAAGGACTCTCTGAGGAGTTCCTGGCAGAACGTGTGGGCATGCCACACGGTGGCCCTCCTCCCGACAAGAGCCGGTTCGAAATGATCCTTTCCGTGAAAGAGCACGAAATGCATCATCGGGGTCAGCTAATGCTGATCCAGCGAATGCTGAAAATCGTGCCTCACCTCACGCGTAATATGGAGGCCCTTCGGGCCCAGATGCAGGATGCAGCGAAAGCTTAGCCCGGAATATGCATCATCCGGGCTACTCCAGTAGACCTACCTCTTTGAAGTACCGTTCCGCCCCTTTATGGAAGGGAACCACGGGTCCGAGGACCGCCATTTCCGGGCTGAAGTCCTGCATCGAGGGATGGATTGCCTGAACCTCATCCACGTGCTCCAGGATGGCTTTGGTGATCTGATAGACCAACTCTTCGGAGATATCCTCACGCACAAGGATGACGCTGGAGGTGGCCAGGGTAGGAACATCTTCACTCAAGCCGTAAACGTCCCTGGCAATGGTTCCGGGTAAGAAATAGGAATACTTCTCAATGACCTTTTTCCTGTGTTCCTCGCTCACGGGCAGCATTCGAAACTTGTTGGTGACGGCAAACTCCAGAAGAGAGGGAGCGGGTGGAGCCATATAGAGAACCGAAGCATCCACACGACGGTCACCCAGGGACTGAAGTGAATCCCGAAAGGGCAAATAGACGGGGGTGAAGTCCTCGAAGGATATTCCCACTTCCTGATACACCTCTCTCTGTCTGGGAATCGCCCCATGGCCCGGAGGGCCCAACACCACTCTTTGTCCCTTGATGTCCTCAATCGACTGCAGGTCGGAGTTCTCAAGCACAACCATCTGAAGATAACCTAGCTGGAAGGTGGCTATGAGAGTACGGATATTGGGGAAAGACTGCTTGTAGGGCATGTCTCCCTGGAAACCGTTTAACGCTGTGGCGGCAATCGAGAGACCGATATCGGCTTGATTGGTGCCCAGAAGCCGAACGTTCTGAACGCCTCCCTCGGTAGACTCGACATTGACTCGGATACCGGGGACGTATTTGTTGATGACATTCCCTACCACCCCGCCAATGGGATGCCAACTCCCCCCGCTTGGCCCTGAGGCAATGCTCAATAAGGTCTCCCTTTCCCCACAGGTATTCAGGAAAACCAGGGCAAAGGAGACAACGATGATCTGTGTAAATGTCTTTTTCATGGCTCTAAGCATTATAGATCGAGTCGCAAGGGATTCCCAATCTTTGTGTTGCCCGCATTTCTCAAACCTGATCGTCTCGAGGCGGTGGAGACGGTTGTGGATACAAGGCGCGCGACCCGCAAGCGGGTGCCCCAAGGCCCCCGCAGGAGATTTAGGGACAGGCTTAAGCCTGTCCCCCATCTCCTCGAGGAGGCTGACCGAGTAGCAACGCCGTAGACGAGGCCGTGTCCGCGGCCGCAGAAGATTGGGTGTGAGAAATACGGGCTGGGGTGAAAAACAGTGTAATTTAAAGCTGAGACCCGTTGCCGGGCTGGACCTCTGACTTTGGTGACCTGCGTCACTGTAAAGCAGCCCGGATACTACTAAAATCGTCTGAGTGAAGGAGACGAGTAAGTCTGTGAAGACAGAGATAGAT
>JAZFTY010000038.1:0-4551 GCA_036446935.1 Acidobacteriota bacterium
AGCGCGAACGTGTGAGAAGCCGTTTCCATCATGCCAGGTCTGTTCATGGTGGTAGTCACGGGTGGGGGGAGCAAGTTTGTTGAAAAGGTCCTCCAGGTCCTTGACCAAGCCGGGCTCGTACTCCACCACGGTGATTCCGGCGGTAGAACCGACCACGAATACCGTCACATTTCCACTTTCAATCTCGCTTTCGTTCACCTGGCTTTGCACCTCATCGGTGATGTTCACCACATGGCAGAATCCCTCTGTGTTGAGGTGTAAGGTCGAATTTTTAATAATCATGGGGTCCACATTATAGGACATTAGTAGTTAAGAACCTGTAATCTAGACTCGTGGCTACTGGCTCACCCCCAGACATCTCAGTCATTATTCCGGTCTTAAATGATGCGGAATCCCTCGATCTTGCTCTGGGCAGCACCCAGGATTATACCGGTGTTGAGTGCATCGTGGTTGACGGCGGAAGTTCCGATGAATCAGTAGAGGTGGCTCAATCCCGGGGTGTCAAGGTTCTCCATTCTCCTCCCGGTCGCGCCCGACAGATGAATGCTGGAGCCGAAGTGGCTGAGGGGAGGTTCCTGCTGTTCCTGCATGCGGATACTCGCCTGCCTGAGGGGTTTGATGGTCACGTTCGCCAGATCCTCACTGGATCCGGGGTGGCGGCCGGAGCTTTTCAACTCCAGATCGATGCCTCTTCCGCTCGATTGAGACTCATCGAAAAAACAGCCAATTGGCGATCGCGATACCTGCAGATGCCTTATGGCGACCAGGCCATTTTCTTGAGAAAAGAGCTGTTCCGCGAAATGGGAGGGTTTCCCGACCTCCCCATTATGGAAGATTTTCAACTGATTCGCCGGTTGCAGGGTGAGGGTCGCATCGTCATCGCTCCTGCTGCAGTCGTGACCTCGGCCCGCAGGTGGAAGAAACTGGGCGCTCTAAGGACCACTCTGCTCAATCAGTTGATGATTCTCGGTTTTTATTTGGGATTGGAGCCTGCACGTCTGGCTCGCTGGTACGGCGCGAAACGCGCAAATCCCAAATCCCAAATTCCAAATTCCAAAAAAACTCGAAATTAAACAGCAGGACAGCACGAAGTCACGAGCGCCCTAAGGGCGCTAGGGTCCAGGCCGTCCAGATCAGACAACCCCATCCTGCCAGCAGGGCCAGGCCGCCCAGCGGAGTTACTGCCCCCCACCAGCGAACACCACTCATGGCCAGAACGTAGAGTGTTCCGGAGAAAACCACCACTCCGGCCACGAAAAACCAGCCAGCCAGATTGACCACCAGGGAAGGGGAGCGACCGGCCAACCAGGCAACAGCCAGTAGAGCCAGGGCATGGACCAGTTGATAGCGAACGGCGGTCTCGAAGATAGTCAACATTTCCGGTGAGAGCCTGTCTCTCAGGCCATGGGTTCCGAAGGCTCCAGCTGCTACACCCAAAAAACCCAAAACAGCTCCAGCACCCAAAAAGATCCGTTCCATGGGAGACAATATAGCAGGCCGAGGCAACTTTCGACTAGAATCTTCGTCAGACATTGTGTTCAACTGATCCGGACACGTTCTGAGGAGAAAAAAATGCACTGGGTAATGCTAATTCAGACGATCCGTTGGGTGGGCGCCGCGCTGTGCATGGGGATCACCGCTGCCACAATTCTGACGGTGGGTGCCCAGAGTCTCGCGGACTTCGAAAAGAAAGTCCATGAGTTCACTCTGGACAATGGGCTCAAATTCCTGGTCCTGGAGCGGCACGAGGCGCCGGTGGTTTCCTTTAGCACGTATGCCAATGTCGGTTCCGTTGACGAGGTCAAGGGAATCACGGGGATGGCACACGTGTTTGAGCACATGGCCTTCAAGGGCTCCCAGACCGTTGGAACAGTGGATTACGCGGGTGAGGCCCAGGTTCTGGAGAGGGTGGACGAAGCCTTTCTTGCCCTCAAACGGGAGCGAAGTCGAGGCGATGGAGCGGACCCGGAACGTCTGGCCGAGTTGCAGCAAGGCTTCGATGAGGTTCAAGAGGAAGCATCACGATTTATGGTTCACGACGAATTCGAAGAGGCTTTCACCCAGGCCGGTAGCGTGGGTCTCAATGCCAGTACCTCCAGCGATGCCACCCGCTACGTGGTCAATCTTCCGTCCAACAAAGTGGAGTTGTGGATGGCCTTGGAATCGGATCGGTTCTTGAACCCGGTGCTCCGCGAGTTCTATAAGGAAAAAAATGTGGTCAAGGAAGAGAGGCGAATGCGCACCGAAAATAGGCCTCGAGGTCGCCTGATGGAGGAGTTTCTAGCCATTGCTTTCAAGGCCCACCCTTACGGCGAGCCCACCATAGGTCATATGAGTGATGTGGAAACCATGACCCGTTCCGAGGCGAAGGAGTTCTTCCGAAAATACTATACCCCCAGCAATCTGACCATTGCCATCGTAGGAGATGTCCATCTGGAGGAGATTCGCTCTCTGGCTGAAACCTATTTTGGGCGCATTCCCGCTGCTCCCCAACCCGACCCTGTAGAGACGGTGGAGCCCCCTCAAACGGGCCAGCGTCGGGTGGTGGTGGAAGATCGGTCGCAACCCTGGGTGGTGATGGGCTATCACACCCCTGCTATCGATCATTCAGACAATGCTGTGTTTGAGGCCATTAGCGACATTCTGGGCGCGGGAAGAACTTCACGTCTGTACAAAAGCCTGGTCAAGGAAAAGAAGATTGCCGTCAATGCTTCCGCTTTCCAAGGTTTCCCGGGGAGCAAATACCCGGGGCTCTTTGTGTTTTTTGCCACACCCTCTCAAGGGCACACCACCCAGGAGAGCGAGGAAGCGGTCGTTACCGAGATTGAGAGGCTCAAGACGGAACCTGTGTCGGACCAGGACCTGGAAAAATTCAGAACACGGAGCCAAGCCTCTGTGGTTCGTGCCCTTGCCTCCAATCGGGGGCTTGCTCGACAGCTGACCTTCTACGAAGTCGTCACGGGAGATTGGCGAAATCTCTTCAAGCAGCTGGATGAAATCAATCAGGTTACAGCCCAGGACATTCAGCGGGTGGCCAAAGAGTATTTCACGTCAAAAAATAGTGTGGTGGGTGTGATCGAGACACAACAGTCGGATCGCTGATCGAGGAGGAAGAAGGATGAGGGAGAGACGGTCTGTACGCGCAATGTGGGTGATAGGGTTGATGGTTTCGTCCTGGGTTGCCGGATCAGTCCTGGCCCAGACCCCTTATCAGGATCTCAAATATCCGAAACTCAACGACATCCAACTGCCCCAGGTGGAACAGGTCACTCTGTCCAATGGAATGAGGCTGTTTATCCTGGAGGATCATGAGCTTCCCCTGATCAATTTGTCGGCTCGAATCCGAGTAGGCTCCATCGACGAACCCCCTGAAAAGGTGGGTTTGGCCTCACTCACCGGAACCGTCATGCGCACGGGTGGAACCACCAGCAGGACGGGTGAGGAGATCGATGAAGAACTGGAGCTCATTGCCGCTTCGGTGGAAACCGGCATCGGGTTGAGCTCGGGTTCGGCCTCCATGTCGGTGCTGAGCAAAGACCTGGGAACGGGTTTGCCGATTCTGGCGGACATCTTGATGAATCCGGCCTTTCCGGAAGAGATGATCCAGCTGGGCAAACTCCGGCAACGCAGTGCCATTTCGCGCCGAAACGACAGCGCAGGCGGAGTCGCCTCCCGGGAGTTCGGGAAGCTTATTTATGGGGCAGACAGTCCCTACGCTCGATCTGCAGAATATGCCACCATCGATAGCATCACTCGTGAGGATCTGATTGCCTTTCATGAAAGATTCTTTTATCCCAACAATATGATGCTGGCAGTCTGGGGTGATTTTCACACTGCGGAGATGATTCAGAAAATCGAAGAAGCCTTTGCAGGCTGGGAGAAGCGGGAAATAGAGGCCTCCCCACCCCCCGAGGTGAATTACGAGTTTCAAAAAACCGTCAATCTCATCCAGAGGGACGATGTGAACCAGACCAATATCTACATGGGGCACATCGGAGGCCTCAGGAACGACCCGGACTATTTTGCCCTCGTTTTGGTAAACCGAATTCTCGGCTCGGGCTTCACCAGTCGTCTTTTCAGGGAAGTGAGATCGCGTCAGGGTCTGGCCTACTCCGTTTTTGGCTACTATTCTGCCAATTATGATTATGAAGGGATCTTTTACATCGGCTGTCAGACCAAATCGGAGACCACGGTTCAGGCCATTCGGGCCCTGATGGCCGAAGTGGAGAAGATGGCCGAAAACGAGGTCACCGACGAGGAGTTGGAGCTAGCCCGGGAGAGCTTCCTCAACGCCTTTGTTTTCAACTTTGATTCCAAGGGCGAAATCGTCAATCGCCTGATGACTTACGCCTATTATGGGTATCCCCCGGATTTCCTGCAGAAGGCCAAAGAGAAAATAGAAAAGGTGACCAAGAGCGACATTTTGCGAGTGGTGCGAAAGCATTTGCACCCCGATAAGATGCAGATCCTGGCAGTAGGCCGATCACAGGACTTTGACGAACCGCTTTCCGTGTTCGGACCGGTCAATCAAATTGACACCACCATTCCGGG
>JAZFTY010000039.1:0-3544 GCA_036446935.1 Acidobacteriota bacterium
GGCATCATAGCTCCACTTGGGCTCGCCGGTTTCCGCATCCAGGGCGTGGTATTTGCCATCCCAGGCCCCGATAAACAAAGTGTCTCCGACCACCGTGGGACTGGTCTGGATGGGAGCACCGATCTCATGGCGCCACTTGGGTTTGAGCCGACCCACATTGCCGACATTGAGTGTGGTCTCACGCGCATTAAAACGGGTGTTGTGCAAATCGTAGGCGAATCGGGTCCAGTCGGAAGAACCGGCCACCGGGAGCCTCCCCTGTGCACCCAGGGAGGGCCACATGGAAGCTGCCGCTACCGTGGCTCCCGTTGCCTGAAGAAACTCTCGTCGATTCCAGGGCGATATCTCTTTCTTTTTCATGAACAACTCCTCCAGGGCCATCGGTGAGGGCGCACAGCAGTGCGCCCCTACACATCACTTAATCGATACTGTAGGCAAACACGGAATATTTGTTTTTCGGTTCGGTGGGCAATCCTCCTTCACCATTGGCGGTGTACAGGTTCCCGTTGGCGATCACGATGCCCCCTCGAGAAGTACTGGGGATGCTCGACTGCCAGAGCTGTTTGCCGGTTTCCGCATCGTAGGCCTCCAGACTCCCATTTTCCAGGGACTGGTAGAAAACACCGTTGGCCACGCACACGGGAGCACGGTTCATGGAATCGTTGTGGCGCCACCACACGATCTCCCCCGTATAGGCATGCAAGGCGGCCGTTACCGATTCCGATCGGTCGGTGGAGCCCGGGTCGGTGACCCTCTGATTGGAGACCAGATAAACCTTGTTGTAGGCCACGGCGGTACTGTTCCACCAGGGCCCGGTAGGGCTGGTCAGCATGACCCTCCACAACAGCTCTCCCGTGTAGCGATCCCAGGTAAAGAAAGCGCTCTTATTCCCTGCCCCCACGCACTGGCGCCGGGCACCGCGTTTCCCCGGGCTCACTGCTTCGAAAATCATGGGATGGCAGGAGAAATCCATATTGAAGGGATCGCTGGCCCGAACCTGGTAGTGCCAAAGCAGCTCTCCGGTCTCCAGATCATTGGCCAGTATGCTGTCGGAAAAAAGAAGGGGTCCCGGCGGATTGAAGGAACGAGGATTACCGGTCACCGTGTAAACGATATTGTATTCTTCGTCCACTGCCGGAGAGGTCCAGGCCGACCCGCCCCCCTCTTCCCGATCGGGGACGATCTTGAACTTCCAGCGGATGGCTCCCGTCTCAGCATCGACGCAGACAATCTGGGCATTCCCTCCCGAGGTACCCACGAGGACTCGATTTCCGTAAATGTTGGGAGAAGAAGAAATGCGCAAACCGGGATCCAACCTTGTTTTCCAAACGGCTTGGCCGGTGGCGGCATCGACGCAATTCAAGTCCCCTTCCCCGGTGCCAAAGTAAATTCGGCCCCGATCATACTGGGCAGTGGATTTCATGGTCCGAAGTTGCCAACGAGATTCGGGCGTGACCCCGGCGTCATAGCTCCACTTGGGCTCGCCGGTCTCGGCGTCCAGGGCGTGGTATTTGCCATCCCAGGCTCCGATGAACAGGGTATCTCCAACCACCGTGGGACTGGTCTGGATGGGAGCGCCGATCTCATGGCTCCATTTGGGCTGCAGCCGACCCACATTGCCCGTATTGAGCGTGGCCTCACGGGAATTAAAACGGGTGTTGTGCAGGTCGTAGGCAAAGCGGGCCCAGTCGGAGGGACCGGCCACCGGGAGCCGTCCCTGCGCCTGCAGGTAGGGCCACATTGAAGCCGCCGCTGCCGTGGTTCCCATCCCCCGAAGAAACTCTCTTCGATCCCAGGGGGACATCTTTTTCCTTTTCATGCCAAGGATAAACTAATTGCCCGGAACGTCCAGCACTGCCCGGTAACCTCGGGTCGGGTACCAGTATTCGACTGCCTGGTTGGGATCCGGATCGGGATTGGTATAGAGGAACTCGCCACCAATCATGGTTCTCATCACGGGGATGTCCTTGATCTCCAAAGGCGGCACCGTGAGAAGGTCCCTTCCCAGCACCACCAGATCAGCCAGTTTCCCCACTTCAATCGAACCCTTCAGGTCCTCCTGAAAGGTGGAATAGGCGGGGGTGATGGTGACGGCTCGAATGGCCTCTTCCAGGCCGATGCGCTCCTCGGGATTGATGACCTTGCCGGAGCTTCGGAGACGATTGACGGCCTCAAAAACAGTGAACAGAGGTCCGATGGGATTCTGATCCGATCCCGTCATGACGGTAATCCCGTTGTCCAGGTAGGTTCTCAGGGGAGCGGGACCATAAGCCGGGCGGTCCGGATCTGCATTTCGCTCCTCGTAATCGTCACTCATGGTATAGAAGTTTCCGGTCTGAGGCTCCACGATCACGTTATAGCGCTTGAGCACTTCCAGGGTGTGATCGGTGGGAAAGCGGGCATGGGTAATGACATGACGGGCATCCTCCCGGGGATATTCCTGATAGGCCTCCTCCAGACCCTGGATAGCCGTATCATAAGACTCTCCGGCTGATACGTGGATGTACAGGTGCCAACCCAGCCGATGGACCTCCTTGATGACCTTTTTGATGTCTTCCTTAGGGACCGTGTAGTCTTTATTGGAATCGTAAACGGAAATCTTGATCTGCCCGAAGTGCAGTCTCTCGTTTCCAAATCCAGGATCATAAAGCAAGTTTTCCAGCCAATCGAGAGACTCTTCCAGGGGCCGATAGAGAGCCGGTAATCGCATGACGCAGTTGATTCGAACCGTCAACTCATTTCGAACGCTCAGGCGCTGGTAAGCCTGGACCCAGGTCTGGTTGTCGCGAACAGTGGACATGTTGGTATTGGGATCGCCAATGCTGGTAATGCCATAGGGAAGCACCAGTTTAGAAGCCCGTTTGGTGGTCTCCACAAGAGTCTCGGTGCTGTGCCGAACCAGGACGCTGTGGGGAAGCGAAGAAGCTCCCCGCCCGCGAAAGACTCCGGTGGGCGCCCCATTACGATCCTTGATGATCTCGCCCGTCAGCCTCTGGGTCGAGGGTTGGGGGGTACGGCGGGTGATCCCGGCCTTTTGCAGGGCCAGGGTATTGGCGGAAGAGTTCGCTCCCGAGCCTCCAAATTCCAGCAACACCGGGTGTTGGGGAGAAATGGGATCCAGATCACGCCGGTTGGGGAAGCGACCTTCCTCAAGAGCATCGGGAGATCCCGGTCCCAGGAAGAACCAAACCAACTCACCGGGAGGGGTCTGATCAATCTTCTCCTGGACCACCGCCAGAATTTCCTTGATGGATTTGGAGGTTCGGAATTTCTTGGTCAATTCGTCCGCCACAAATCCCAGGCTGTGAGCAAAGTGTTCATGAGGATCATTGAATCCGGGTAAAACCGTTCTGCCCTCCAGATCCACCATTTCGGTGCGATCTCCCGCCAGGCCCCTGACCTGAGAGCTGCTGCCCACGGCCACGAACCTTCCATCCTTAATGGCCACCGCTTCGGCGATGGAGAAATCCTCGTCCACGGTCAGAATCTTTCCATTGAATAGAATGGTGTCGGGCCGTAAGATCTCAAAGTCGCCACCCCCACA
>JAZFTY010000040.1:0-3345 GCA_036446935.1 Acidobacteriota bacterium
GGTCCACCCGGCAAAGGCTCTTGTTTACATCGATGGAATGCTCATTGGAAGTGCCCGCGACTTCGCTACCCAGAGAGACCGCTATACCATTCTCGATGGTCAACATGATCTTCGGATTGAAGCAACCGGATATGAGCCTTACCAGACCGATATGAAAATCATGGCCAACCGGACCCTTCACCTGGATATTGAGCTGGAACCTCTGGAAGGCGGTTCTGAATGAATGTAGGAGGCACTTCAGGTGCCGAATATCAGCCCAGAAGATCATCCAGGGCCTTGCTTAACTCTGAAAAACTAAATCGATAGCCGTCCTTTTCCAATTTTCGGGGAGCCACACGCTGTCCACTGAGTAGTAAGGTCTCCGCCATCTCACCGAACATCAGTCGCAGGACGAATCCGGGGACACGGAAAAAAGCAGGGCGTCTCAAGGCTCGTGCCAACGCACTGGTAAAGTCTGCATTGGTGACGGTATTGGGAGCCGTCAAGTTTAGCGGGCCCTCAATACCCTCCTTTTCAATAGCGTACTGAATGGCTTCGACCTCGTCTTTGATATGAATCCAGGACATCCACTGTTTCCCACTGGCCAAGGGGCCACCCACACACATTTTGAAGGGCGGGAGCATACGGGGCAGAGCTCCACCTTCGGTAGACAGGATGAAACCGCTTCGCACCAGCACCACGCGGACTCCTGAGTCCGCCGCCCGCTTGGCTTCGCTCTCCCACTGCTGGCACAGCTCGGCCAAAAAATCTTGCCCAGGGGGACTCGTCTCCTCAAATACCTGATCCTCACTATTTCCGTAGTACCCGATCGCTGAAGCATTCACGAGAACCTTGGGAGGATTCTGGCACTGGGCAAGAGCATCGACCAGGTTCCTGGTGCCCGCCACTCGACTTTCAACAATCATTTTTTTGCGCCGAGAAGTCCAGCGGCCTGCTGCTAACGGTTCTCCGGCCAGATGGACCACCGCGTCCAATCCTTCCAGAGCTTGAACTGGAGAGGAGCCCGAAGTGGCATCCCAGGCTACCGCTTCGACTTGAGGAAGTTGTCCTCGCGCTTTTTCAGGGTTTCGAGCCAGAACCACCACTTGGTGACGAGCTTGGATGAGGTGTCGACAAAGGGCACCCCCGACCAGTCCGGTTGCCCCTGTTACAGCCACTTTCATCGTGAATTTGTGCTTTCCCGAGTTCGTTTCTGATTGGCTGGGGGACAGGGATTCGAACCCCGATCCCATGGGCCAGAGCCATGTGTGTTGCCCTTACACTATCCCCCAACACCGATCCAACCTGATCATAGCGCAAAGAAAGCGTCTTAGGGTAGAGGAATGAAAAAGAACCAGCGAACTGAACGGATTCGGCACCGTAGGGGTCAGCCGATGGCTGACCCGAACAGTCGGAATTGCATAAGCTGGAGCCACACTGGCAAAGAATGTGCTACTCGTTCGGTTCGGGTCAGCCACCGGCTGACCCCTACGAGTACACTGCAACACCCACCTTAATCCTCTAGACGAAAGCACGCCTAGCCGCCCAGTATGTCCTTCCATTTCCCCCTGAGCTTTTTTTCGAGCTCGGGACTCGCCTCGGCCACAGGTGGGAAGACATCCAGATATTCATAGGCGCGGCAGGCGTCGATAATGGCACGGGTGTTATAGGGCACCTTCTGTTCAAAGGTCACCCTTTGAGGATCGCCTTTGGAACCCCAGGCTCTGTGGATGAACTCAATATCCCGAACCGGGTCGGAGCGGGTCACCACGGCCCACATGACGTTCTCGAGATTGGAGGGGTCGATATCCTCATCCACCACGATCACATAGCGTCCCAGATAGGCCCCGACATGACACTGGGAGGCTATCAATCCAGCCTGGCGGGCATGACCCTGATAGCCCTGCTTGATGGCAACCACCAGCAGCATACGGGCTCCTCCCACTTCATCCGCCCAGCAGCCGACCACGCCCGGAACTCCTGCCTTCTCCAGCGCCTCGTGGAGCATGGCTGATCGCATCACGCTTTTGGAATAGGAGTAATCGTGGGGCGGCTTAGCCGGAGGCGTTCCTAATATAATGGGATCATTGCGGTGGTACACCCGTTCCACCTCCAGCACCGGTGCTCCCTTCTCAGTGGCGGAATAATACCCGTGGAACTCACCCAAGGGACCCTCCATCTTGAAATTACCCGGCCGGCACCACCCCTCCAGTACTATTTCCGAGGCGGCAGGCATGGGAAGGCCCGTCACTTCGCCCTTGATGACCTGTACCGGCTCGCCCAGGATACCGCCGACATAGTTGTACTCGCTGATCCCGTAGCTGACCTCCAGACCGGCGAAAAGAAAGAGCAGGGGATGGTGACCAATGGAGACCACAACGGGAAAGGGTTTGTCCTCGCTGAAGTAGCGATCGAGTTGCTGACGCCCATGCTTGCCGGCCACCATGTTCAGGGCACAAGTCTTCTCGTCGTGCACCATCATGCGGTAGGCACCCAGATTGATCCAGTCCGAGTTCAGATCCTTGGTGACCACCACGGTCCCCGTCCCAATGAAACGTCCCCCGTCCAATTCATGCCACTTGGGAACGGGAAACTCCAGGAGATTGATCTCATCGCCTGATTTGACGTTCTCCAGAATGGGACCACTATCCACATACTCCGGGGGAAATTGGCTGGAGAGATTCTCCCATTCCTGAGGCTTCCCGCGCAGCATCTGCACCAGTTCCGCATCGCTGAGATTGGTGGGAAGCGCCAGGGTCGCTGCCAGGCGGGTAGCGCTCCCTGTTGTGCCCGTTAACACTCGATAGCCTGAGGGGTAGTCGGCAATGTCGTCGAAAAGCAGAGAGGGACCACGCTGCCGATTGTTGATCTCGGCAATGCCCCCCAGCTCCACATCCCAATGGGCACCGCTCACGTGCTTGAGCTCTCCTAACTCCTCAACCTTTGCCATCCAGCCGCGTAAGTCCCAACTTGATGGCTTTGAGGGGGTCTCGGTTTTAGGAACAGCAGTTACTTTTTCAGACATATTCAGGGTCTCCGTTGGTGCAAGTATATGTTTATCAACAGGTTACAGTGGAAGCGGTTGTGTGCCCCTACCCAACCAAGTTCTTCAGAAGCTTCGACCGGCTATTCCACCCAATCGATTTTCTTGTAATAAGCGCGGCGGCGTTCCTCTTCTTCCCAGGTCAGAGGGCCCCGGAAGCCGGCCACGTCCCAGCCAGTGGTCAACCGGTCGGTGTTGGGATTGGTGATCTGGTGAGTGTCTCCCGGTGCCAGAATGGGAACGTCGTTGGCATCTCGCGGCAGCCGGTGCTCCGGATAATTCTGATAGTAGATGACCAACACCCGTATCCGGGTGAGACGGTA
>JAZFTY010000041.1:0-2609 GCA_036446935.1 Acidobacteriota bacterium
GGAACCTTTCTCCTGGCCCCGGGGGGCATACCGGTCCATTTTGTGTATTTGCCGGCGAAGTCCTGGGAGAGGTTGGTGAACATCTGTCTTCGCTCTGGAGAACCGTAGCCGGGATTGGGCTTCCCTTTGAAATAGGGGCCCTGATCCAGGACAGCGATTCTCAGCGGCTCACCCGTAGAAGGATGAACCCCTGTCTCGGCGATCTTCCCGGCCAGGGTACAGCCGGCCTGTCCGGCCCCCACGATGGCCACATCAAACGGTTTGTCGGCCAGAACCTGTACCTCCCAATCTCAGCATGAAGTCCCTCCAGCGTCGTTTCGGTAAATGTTACGCCTGAAGGAGTTGAATGGCAACGGGAAAGGTCCCCGTGAGGCCCTTTGAAGAAATGACTCGCCCTTCTGGGCCTGAGAAACTAGAATAGCGAGCCATAAACTTAAGGAGGGAACTCATGCCACACCAAAGGATTTCTCTTGTCGCCATCTTGGGTCTGCTGTGCCTGCTCGGGTGCGGTGATTCGGGAATGATCGACACCCTGCAGAACCAGGTGCCGGGGACAGGAATGCTGTCGGGCCAGGTGACTGCACCCACGGCTTTTCAGGCCGCCAGGGTGTACGCCAACAACGTGGATAAGGACATCATCTACATGGTGTACACAGGGGGCGGCTTGTATCAGACCGTAGCCATGTTGCCGGGAAGCTACCAGGTCTGGGTGGAGAAGCCGGGATTTGAATCGGATCGCCAGGAGATTGAAATCGAAGCCGGATCGGCGCTCAATCTGGACTTTTCTCTCAGGGAGGCTCCGCCTCAAGCCGTGGGCCAGGGAGGTTTCATGGGATTTGAGAGGGGAGAGCGGGCCAAGGGTGCGATTCTGCTCTCCTATGACGAGCTGTATCCGGACAGTCCCGTGAAGTCCCTGATGGAGGCGACCTGCATCCAATGCCACGGCCAGAGTTTCATCTCTTTTTTCCACCGGAGTACCCAGGAGTGGGACGACACCATTGGCCGCATGATGGAGAACCGGATTCCGTCCGGAACCATAAGCGCACACCAGCGCCAGGAACTGGCCGAGTATCTGAGTGCCCACTTCGGACCTGACAGCCCTGACCGCCAGCTGAAGATGGAAGATGAAATCCCGCTGGATGAGGCGGTTCTCTCCAAGGCCCAATATGTCGAGTACCTGATATCCGTGGATGAGGATCGCCCGCGCCGGTGGCTGCAGGAAGTCCACGTCGCGTTCGATGGCAACGTCTGGTTTACGGAACGCACACCACCCCACTCCGTGGGTCGGGTGGATCCCCGCACGGGAAACGTGGATGAATGGACGCTGCCCGATCCGGAAGGCGATCCTCATGGCCTGACGGTGGATTCGGAAGGATGGGTCTACTGGGCCGAAGTCGACAAGGGGCATCTGGGACGATTGAACCCGCAAACGGGAGAGACGGAACGCTTTCCCTATGACGACACGGGAGGAACCCTGGGGGTCCTGGGTGGACACACACCGGTCCTGGATTCCAAGGAGAACGTCTGGTTCACCCTGATCTACGGTGACGCGCTGGGTAAATGGGACCGTGAAACCAAGAAGATCCAGATTTGGCGGGTTCCCACCAAGAATTCCATGCCCTACGGTCTGGATATTGCTCCCGACGACACACCCGCTCTGGCCGAGCTTTATGGCTGCAAGGTGGCCGTATTTAATCCCGAGACGGAAGAGTTTACCGAATACCCGGCCCTGGTGGATCCACCCTGTAAGACGCGCCGCCTGGGCTTCGATTCCAAGGGGCTCCTCTGGTACGGGGTCTTTAGCCAGGGAAAACTGGGCAGGATCGACTTGAAGACGGGTGAGCAAGTGGAGTTTGACATGGCCTCCCGATTCGCTGAGCCCTACAGCGTCAAGGTGGATCGCCACACCGACACCATCTGGATCAGCGATGGGGGAATGGGGGGTGTCCTGGTCAGCTTCAACGCAGAGACGGAAGAGTTTTCCTACTATCCGACCCCTCGGCGAAGCGATATGCCCAAGATCGACGTCAGCAGGGACGGAAACGTCTGGTACAGCACTCGCGCGATTCCCAACGGAGGCGTAGGCGTTCTCTATCCGGACAAGACCAGGATCACCTCATTGGCGGCTGTTAATAAGAATCAGGCGGAGTGACGCTCCCTCTTTCCTGTCTTCTGTCCTTGAGCTAGGGAAAGCCCTTTTCTTGCCTCTCATTTGGGTTGAGTTGGCTGGAGTGAATTTGCCGCGGGCACGATTCGGGCACAATCCCTGGAGGTCTTCCGCATTTACTTCTTCGTGAAATGCCGGGAGTCCACTGGGGATTGTGGGAGACTTGTGTTAGCATAATTTTATTGCCAATTTTTAGATCAATGCCAGTTGTTTCGGCGCACCTGATTTCAGGAAGTGCCGACGACCTTCATTTATTCAACGGGAGGTGCTGAATATGGCTTTCAAACTCAACATCAACGGACGGTCCCATAGCGTGGATATCGAGCCCGAGACACCCCTGCTTTGGGTGCTCCGGGACACCATGGGTCTGACCGGTACCAAGTACGGGTGCGGTATTTCCGCATGCGGTGCCTGTACCGTGCACGTGAACGGGCGGGCGGTT
>JAZFTY010000042.1:0-12992 GCA_036446935.1 Acidobacteriota bacterium
AAGTGTTGCGCTATTTAGCTACCATCGGAATCTTGCCCGAGGTGGAAATCAGCGTGCTCAAGAAAGGCCCCTTCAATGGCCCCATCCACGTCCAGATCGAGGACAGCGAACATAGCCTCAGTGAAGAACTCGCCACCCAAATCTTCGTCGTTTCAAAATGAAGGTTCCCTTGACCCAGATTCGGTTTCTTTACCGGGCACGGGACCAGTTTGGGAAAAAAGTGGGTGTTGTGGATGGCGAGCAATCCTGGACTTATGAACAGTACTTCCAACGTTGTCACAGCCTGGCTAATCTCCTTCTTTCCTGGAGGCTCGATCCCTCTTCCCGAGTCGCTTTCCTGTCTTACAACACCCATCATCTTCTTGAGGCCTATTACGGAGTTGTCCTGGCCCACTGTGTCTTCCTGCCGTTGAATATCCGTCTGTCTGCCCAGGACTTTCGCTTTATCCTCAATGATTGTGAGGCTCAGTGCCTCTTTTTCCATCCCGACTTTGCACCCATCGTGGAGGAGATCCGACCTCATTTAAAGACCGTGAAGCAGTTTGTTTTGCTGGAATCAGGGATTCACCCTCATTGGAGTGAAACGGAGGTCTACGATCAACTGCTGGATCAACAGCCGGATGAAGTGGATTTTGACGTTTTCCAGGTCAACGAAGATACGGTGGCTGAGCTCTTCTATACCTCAGGCACCACCGATCAAGCGAAGGGTGTGATGCTCACCCATCGCAATCTCTACTTGCATGCACTTGAGGCAGCAATCGGTGTAGGCATCAAAGAAAGCGACGTCCAGCTCCATACCATCCCCCTGTTTCACGTCAATGGTTGGGGCACACCTCAGTATGTGACCTGTGTGGGGGGACAGCACATCATGCTCAAGCAGTTCGAACCCCAACAGGTTTTCGAGCAGATCCAGCGCCACAAAGTCACACGCTTTTCGCTCGTCCCCACCATGGCCATCGCACTCATGAACTATCCGGACCGCCAGAAATATGATGTGTCTTCGATAGGCAAGATCATGGTGGGCGGATCAGCGTTCCATCCAGATCTGGTCCGCCAGATGGAAGAGTCCTTTCAATGCGAATGTCTGGCCGGCTACGGTTTGACCGAGACCTCGCCTATCCTGACACTCGCTTCACCCAAATCCTATCTCAAAGCGGATCAAAACAGGCGTTGTGAACTTCAAGCCATGACCGGTTACCCCATCCCAGGCGTGGAGCTGAGAATAGTGGACGAAAAGGACCAAGGCCTCCCCTGGGATGGTGCCTCAGTGGGTGAGATCGTGGTGCGCGGGGACATGGTCATGAAAGGATACTGGAAGAGACCCCAGGAAACCGAGGAGGCCTTTCGAGGTCAATGGTTCCACACCGGGGATATGGCAACGGTCTCGCCGGAAGGCTATGTTCTCATCCAAGATCGCAAAAAGGATATCATTATCAGCGGCGGAGAAAACATCTCCAGTCTGGAGGTAGAAAAGGCCTTATTGGCCCATCCGGCTGTCTTGGAATGTGCGGCGATCCCGGTACCCCATCCCACCTGGGGCGAAGCAACCAGAGGCCTGGTTGTGGTGAAGCCGGATCAGCAGATTACAGAGGAGGAACTCCTGGAACACTGCAAACAGCATCTGGCCGGGTTTAAGGTTCCTCAAGGCATCGATTTCTTCGACTCCCTGCCCAAGGGAGGAACCGGAAAGATTCTTAAACGAGAACTCCGCGAGCCCTACTGGAAGGGGCACACCAGGCGGGTGCATTAAGGGATCGGGTCGTCCATTCGTGGGTCGATGCCGCTGGCCCGCAGGCTGAAGCCTGCGGCTCTGTCGGAAGGAGCTAAGTCAGAGCCGTGGGCTTTAGCCCACGGGCCTCTTGACCGGCTTTCACTTCCCTACTTACTTCGATTTTCCAAATCCACTGACCACATAGGTACCACTGCGGGAATCCTCACGAAGGACAACCAGACCGTGCTTCTCAGCATCCTGCAGCAGTTCGCCGAAGGCCCGATAGCCATAGCGGCCTTCATTGAAATCCGGCCGCTTGCGCTTCATCGTCTCCTTCACCATCGAGGAATAGAGAATGTCCTTATTTTCTCGCATCAGCGCACTGACGGACTCGATCAACAACTGAAAAGCAGGACGCTTCTCCTTGGGAATTTGTTGAGTGAGTCGGGGAGGCGTCGTTGCAACCTGCTCGAGTTCTTCGTAAAAGATGAACTCATCGCAATTCTCAATCAGTAAGGCTGAGGCAGAGCCCTGGGTGGCCAAGCCTATGACCGATTTGCCGTTCTCCTTCAATTTGGAAACCAGAGGAGAAAAATCACTGTCTCCTGAGACGATGACAAAGGTATCGATATGATCCTTGCTGTAGCACAGATCCATGGCATCGACGCAGAGACGGATGTCGGCCGAGTTCTTTCCGGTTTGACTTCGCTTCGGGATGTCCACCATTTCAAACGCCGCATCGTGGAGCTGCTGCTTGTAGGCCGCGAAACGACCCCAGTCGCAGTAGGCCTTCTTCACCATCACTCTTCCCTTCTCCACCAGTCGTTCCAGTATCTTTTGGATGTGGAACTGCTTTTTGAGAGTCGATCTTTCAAATCCAAGAGCAAGATTTTCAAAATCGAGGAAAACAGCCAGTGTCCGATCAGATCCTGTTGTCATGGCCAGTAGGGTAGCATATCCCTCCCTCGGAAATTGAAATTCGTTTTTGTCCGGTAAGACGGTAAAGCCCTGTGGAGTTGTCAGATCCGGTGCTGTACAATATCGGAAAGAGAACAAGAAAGAGGGAGAAGGAGAGAAAGGTGAAAGCCTTTCTCACTCCAGGCATGCCCCAAAAAACAGCATACGTCGTCATCGTCGGCTTCATCGCTCTGGCAGCTTCCTTCGCCACTTTGCGGGCTCCCCTCCTGGACGATGATCGTTCCCACGATCCCCTGGATCCCAGCTATTTCCGGTTTGCTCGCGTTCAGTTTAGCTCATACTATTATGGAGGCTGGAATCCGGGTTGGGCCCATGACTATCCACGAGCAGAGCAAAATTTATTGAAGATCCTGTCCGAAGTGACGGGCATCGAAACAACTTCAGATTCCTATGTCATCGTTCAGCTCGATGATCCCGCCATCATGGATTACCCGCTCCTTTACTTCAGCGAGCCGGGAACCTGGAACATCACCCCCAAAGAGGCTGAGAATTTCCGTGAATACCTGCAGAGAGGGGGTTTTGCCATATTTGATGATTTCGACGGTGGGCGAGACTGGGCCAACTTCCAACGCGCCATGAAGATGGTCGTTCCTGAGCGCAATATGGTCCAACTCACGGTAGAGCACCCCATATTTCAGTGCTTCTACGCCATCGAAACCCTGGACATGACACCGCCCTACAGAGTCCGAGGTAATCCTACTTTTTTTGGCCTGGATGATGAAAACGGCCGTCTTCAAGTCATCGCCAATTTCAACAACGACATCGGTGACTTTTGGGAGTGGTCGGACCAGGCTTGGGTTCCTGTTCAGCTCTCCAATGAGGCCTATAAATTCGGGGTCAACTACATCATCTACGCGATGACGCATTAGTGCTTTCGTGCTGTCGTCACTTCGTGACGTCGTGCTGTGGTGCTGTCGTGCTTTTGTGAGGGTCAGGAGGTCAGGTGGTCAGATTTTCTCCTGTTACTTATCTTCTTTTTGTTCCTCTTCCTCGATCGGTCCGTACTTGATTGAGGTATTCACCTCAAATTTCTTGAAGTTTCCATAGGTAATGAGTTCTCGGATGCGGACTCGCCGTTGACCGAATTGAAGAATATCGTCTGCCTCCGTCCAGGTGGGAAACCAGTAGTCTCCATCGATCTGCTCGCGAACCGTCTCGAACTTGGGAAACTTGTTGTTTGAGTAATCGGGAACCACCTTACCTTGGGTCATCACTATCTGGAAGTCGATGTCATCCACCCAGATGCGTCCCTTGAAGTAACGCTGGCCCTTCTCGATTTTGCGGGGCTCCACATCAAACTCATAGGTATACAGTTCATCGATCAGCTTCTCGCCACGATACTCAATCCTGTAGTTGGGAAGCTCTTCGGTGGTGAGAACGAAGGGCTGCCGATAAATGGCATCGTCCAGGTCTTCCTTGCTCACCCTAAGAGATCTGAGTTGGCCCCGTTCCTCGAGGGTCCGCGTCTTTCTCTTGCCATCACTGGTGAAATAGACTTCCACAGTCATCTCCTGTTCTTCTTGGACGTCTCCCTCGAAGCTGAGGATCTGAAACAAGATGTGCTGAGTATAGGTGTATTGCTCCCATACCGCCTTGAATTCCAACTCCTTGGCAGCAAAACGTTTGATGATTTCCTCCGGATCCAGGTCTTCGGCAGCCCTCAGGTTCAATCCGGGAATAGCCAGCAGCAAAATGCACACAATTCTTTTCATAGTTCCCCTGATGCAAATGGTTTTAAAAAGGCTCTCTTTAATCTTCTACCATGGAAGTAACCTTTTCTAAAGGAGGAATTCCTCCCCGGGCCCCATATTGGGTACAGGAAAAGGCCCCGGCAGCATTGGCAAAGCGCAGGCAATGTCCGACGCTCCAGTCCTGAAACAATCCGTACAGAAAGGCTCCATGAAAAACATCTCCCGCCCCAGTGGTATCCACGCTGTCCACGGCCGTGCCGGGAATTTCAAAAATTTCGTCCTCCCAGAGCACCCCGACTCCCTCTTTTCCACGAGTTACCGCGACAAATCCTGAAGTGGCTTCAGAAAGAGCTCGTAAACCCCTCCTCCAGTCTTCCTGGGCTGAAAACTCACGGACAAATCCGCTACCCGGAATCAAGAAATCGGTTAAGGCCAGAAGCTCCTCAACGCCCGGCTGAACTTTGTCAATATCCAGTGAAACTTTCATGCCAACCTCTTTGGCCCAGCGCGCGGCTTGGATGGAAGCCGGCTGATCATGGCCATCAAGATGCAAAAGTTGGCCCTGCACAATCCCCTCGCGCTTGAGTGCCTCTTTTTCATAGTGCAGGGCCGGGTCCCTATCCCAAAGAATGGTTCTCTCCCCGGTTGGCCGATCGACCAGGATAACGGCAAACTGGCTCACCGCACCGGGAACGGTTTGCAGACAGGAGAGGTCCATGGGCTCCTTTTGGAGGTCCTGAAGAGAAAACCTGCCGATTTCGTCATCTCCCACACGACCCACATAACGAACCTTCAAGCCATAGCGGGCGCACAGGGCGGAAGCCGTAGCAACCTGTCCTCCACCCCGCTTGTACATTCCATCGATCTGCACTTTGCTGTTGTGCTCAGGAAAATGAGGAAGAATACAGATCCAATCCACCGCGTTGAGACCCAGTCCAACCAGCTGAAAGGGACGATCTTCTGGCCACTGGATACCCAAGAAAACATCTTCCAGCCCGCTCATCCGGAGTCCAGAGAGGTTTCACCTACCTCTTTCCAAAAACGCATCCGCACCTTCAAGTAAGCCCTGATCGGAAAAGCTAAAGTATGTGTGGGAGCCAATGATAACATGGTCCAAGGCTTGGATTCCCACGATCTTTCCCGTTTCTACCAATCGGCGGGTGATCTCCACGTCTTCCTGACTGGGTGCCGGATCACCACTGGGATGATTGTGAACGAAGAGAACCCTGGCTGCCGCTTCCTGAATGGCGGGCCGAAAGACCTCTCGGGGATGTACCAAGGAGGCCGTGAGGGATCCCTCCGATATCCGTATGACTCTCAAGATACGGTTTTTGCTATCCAGAAGCACACTCCAGAAGCATTCCTTCTTCAGGCCATGGACAAGAGGTTGGAAATGTCGAAAGATCTCGAGGCTGGAGCAAAAGGACTGTCCTGGAAACAAGGGTATTTTTTGAAAGCGGCGGGACAGCTGTACAGCTGCCAACAGGGCCAGAGCCTTCTTTCGACTTAAACCGGCCCGGCACAGCTCATCATAACCGGCTTCCTGTAACCTTCTGGAGGGACCTACGGCATCGAGCAGCCTTCGGGCATCATTCAAAGCCCGTCCCTCTGGCGTTCCGGGACCGATGAGCAGCGCCACCAGTTCCAGATCAGAAAGAGACTCCCAATCCAACTCGAACAGTCGCCTGCAGGGAAAATGGGCGGGGATAGCATCCATCTCAGTAGCTATAACGCTCGAGGGAGAAAAACTGTGAAGGAGTAGGGGCGAGCCGGTGGCTCGCCCGAACAGTTCGGATGGCAAAACTGAAGCCACACTGGCAAAGATGTACCGCGCAGGCGGTTCGGGTCAGCCACCGGCTGCCCCCTACGGGTACGTTGAGGAGGGCCGGACTAGCTAATGCGACAAACCCCGCACTGGCTGCTCACAGCCCGCTAAAACATAGTAGACCGTGCTTCTCTCCCGGTCGTCCATCACAAGACCCCAATAACCCTTTGCCATGACCCAGGCTCTCACGTAGTCGCATTGGAAGGCTGGATTCGGTGGCAGCCAGTCTGCCGGATCTCTATCCCCCTTAGATCTGTTTGCCGATGCGGAGACCGCAATGAGGCTTCCAGGAAACAATAGGTCATTGGCAAACTGTGTGCGAAGCTGTGGCAGCCAGTGACTCGCTCCGCTACGGTGTGCCTCAGCTAGCGGCACGACGTGATCAATGTCGAGGTCGCTGGGATCGGTGAAGATTTGGCCCGTGTAGGGGTCGAGCCATTGGCCAGAGACGACATTACAACCCACGGAGTCAAACTGGACCGGGATGAGACTTTCTGCAATGAGCACTTCTTGCCGGGTATCCTGGCAATCCCCGTCCGTGTCAATCCAATCACCGTAAAGATCGCGATCGTAAGGAACAGCCGAAGATTCCGCTGGTTCTCCAGTGTCCGGTTGGGGAGTCTCGCTTTCAGAGCTGCTGCCTGATAGGGTGTCGGTCTTGCTCCTAATCAGTGCGCTGAGAACCTCTTTTTTCGAGTCAAAGAATTGACCAGTCAATGAGCCCCGGTGGCAATGAACCAGGCCTGGCTCCTTGTCGTGATGGCAGCCCATGGAGTCGAGGCCGCCATCGTGGCCCAAAGCTGCAGAGGAAAAGCAAAGTAGAATTACAAGTAGTCTTGTCATTTCTTCCTATCTTGTCCACTCTTACACCACCCCCATTACAGGACAGTGACCCTAGTCACAGGTTTAGAGGAAAGGTCGGGAAGGAGGGATAGCCTGGATGAGGTGCAGTCAGAGCCGCAGGCTTCAGCCTGCGGGCCTATGGGCGTAAGATCGGGCACCAAACGACAGGGCTTATTGCCCGTGGGCTAAAGCCCACGGCTCTGTTTGGTTTGATCCGCCAGGCGGAAAAAATCGATCAGGCGATTTTCTGCCCAGAAACGGTCAATATCCCCTCCCGCAACAGCCTGTTCCAGATATCCCACGTGCCCTCCTTGACGAGTCAAGCCCATGAGCAGTGAGGGGTTTGAGCGAGTTTCTGGAAGAGTGAACGGTTCCCCCGACAGCAAGGGGTCATCATGGGAGTGGATCAACAAGGTGGGAATACGGATATCCTTGAGAAAGGGCAGCGCACTTGCTCTTTCATAGTAATCGAAGGCATCGCGAAATCCGGCCAGTGGAGCCGTAAAGAGCTGGTCAAACTGGCGGAGAGTTTTGATGCGCAACAGGGCTTCGACATCCACAAACGGACTCAAGCTGGAACGGTTTCGTTTGATGCGTTTTTTGAAATTCTTGACGAAGTGATGTTGAAAAAGAAAGTTCGAGGGTCTTTCCAGAACTTTCCAGGCAGTGGTCAAATCCACCAGCGGGGAAATCACGCCAGCGGCCCGAACATCAACGAGAGGATTCGAACCCCACTCCCCCATTAACTTGAGCAGAATATTGCCGCCCATCGAGACTCCCGCCAGAAAGAAGTCTCGTACCTGATGATTCATCGACAATTTCTGAAGAAGTTCTCCAACTTCCCGGCTCGAACCAGAGTGAAAAACTTTGGGCTTCGGCAAACTCGGATTGGTGTTATAGAGATTCACCAGAACAGCATTCCAGCCCTCCCGGTAAGCCTTATGGGAAAGCCCCTGCATGTAGGTTGAGGCGCTGGATCCTCCGGTTCCATGGAGAACGACAAGGGTGGGGGCATCAGCACACTGCCAGGCGCAAATCAATCGCACACGCGATCCGTCCCTTAAATCCACGAAGTGTTCCTCAGCGTTCCCCCATCCCCAAGAAAAGTTACGCTTCAAAAGCGACGCGGCAAGGGTTTGAAGATGCCCCCCCCGCAGCCACAGGGGAGGTCTAAAGGGTCGATCTTCCAATCTCTGCTCAAAGTGAGCCAACAGGAGTTCAGAGGCAGGTGAATGGATCTGCATCTCTCAGGTCCGCGAATCGTTGCAGCCAGTATGATTTAGAGATTCTCGCCACTTTCCCCTTCGGATCACCCACACCATACCCACAACAACCGCGACTCCCACAATATCCACTGCCACGTCACCTGGGGATGCCACTCGGTCAGGAACGAAGGATTGGTGAAACTCATCGCCGATCGCATACAGGGCGGCGATCACACCTATAACAACAGCACTCTTTGAGGTTAAAGGTCGGTGGAATCCCAAAGTCGCACCCCAGGTCAGGGTCAATCCAAAGAAGGCGTACTCGAAAAAATGGGCTGTATAGTCGGGTACGATTTGGGCGCCTGGAGGATTGCTCTGATGGGAAAGAAAAAAGATGAGGGCAGCGTAGAGAAAGGCCGGCACCCAGTATTGAAAGTTAGGGGACACTATACATGATCCAAGCAACCACAAACGAGCCCACCACCATATAACCCAACAGCTTCAGGAAATAGCGGATGCGTTCTTCCTTAGTCTCTTTCGTGATCAACGTGAAAACTGTGGTAATGCAAACGGATAGAATAGAGATGGCGATATAGTGATTCACTGTTTTCGACCCCGGGCAATATCGAAAGCATCCACCACCAAGAGCATATTGAGTAGGCCGGCTGTGAACAGAAAAGTGTTCCCATACTCGTATCCGTAACCGGGAACATTGCCCTCTCCCCAGGCCATCAGCTTTCCCAAGAAATAGGGAAATCCAGCACCGGCGCCTGCAGTAAACTTGAGAAGCCCGAAAAATCCAGGGCTGAACCCAAACAGCCTTCCTTCCATGGCCAGGCCACAGACAAACAAGACCATGATGACCGCAAAAAACGCGATCCCTCTGCCCCACTTCTTCAGCAACAGATGGCCGGCACCAGGAACAAACCAAGCAGCAACACAAATCCAAACAGGATGAGACATGAAGGTCCGATGATAGGAAAGAATAGACCACCAGGTCAAGGAATCCACAAACAGGACTGTCCCCTCAGCACGTTCTTTGTAGTATCATTTGCCGATGCGCAAAACGAGACTCTTTACACCGGGACCCACTCCGCTGATGCCCGAGGCTCAGCTCGCCATGTCGCGCCCCCTGGTTCATCATCGGACGGCCCAATTCACGGAACTGTTTCTGGAGACTCGCCAAAATCTGCAAAAGATCTTCAGGACCGAGAACGATGTTGTTATTTTGACATCCTCCGGGACGGGCGCTATGGAAGCAGCTGTGTCTAATTTACTGTCTCCGGATGACCCTGCCCTTGCTGTTGTGACCGGAAAGTTTGGCGAGCGCTGGGTCAACATCTGCCAAAGCCATGGCGTTCCCTGCACCTCTCTTGAGAAGAAATATGGAGAGGCGGCCTCAGCGGAAGAAATTTGTGCGGCACTGGAGCACAACCCAGAGATTCGAGCGGTTCTCATCCAGGGTTGTGAAACCTCGACGGCTACTTCCCACGACCTGGAGGCGATCGCCCAACAAATGGGTTCCAAGTTCCCTGAGGTTTTTATCGTGGTCGACGCCATCACAGCTTTGCTGACCCAGCCGGTAGAGACAGACCGGTGGGGCCTCGATATCGTCATTAGCGGATCTCAAAAATCTTTTGCTCTCTCCCCTGGTTTGTCTTTTCTGACGCTGAGTCCCAGGGCGATTGCAAAAATCGAAACCAACTCCTCGCGTTCCTACTATTTCAATTTGCTCCAGGAAGTGAATCAACAACGGAAGGGCCAGTGTGCTTTTACGCCTGCGATTTCATTGATCGTGGGCCTGCACGAAACAACCCGGGAAATCCTTCGCCAGGGTCCCGAACGGGTATTGGCTGATGCCGAGTTGATGGCCCGCAGTACGCGAGAAGGGCTTCGGGCACTGGGCTTCAGGATACTCTCCTCCTCCCCAGCCAGCGCTGTGACGGCAGCTTTTCCGCCGGATGGCGTGGCTGCTGCTGAGTTGGCGAAGAAACTGGAAGCTGAATTCGGACTCAAGGTGGCGGGCGGGCAAGGTGAACTGAAAAACAAGATTATCCGAATTGCCCATTTGGGTTATTTTGACTTGCTCGATGTTTTCTCCGTGCTCTCCGCTATCGAACTCTGCTTGACCAGGATGGGAACAGAGGTTGATCTGGGTAGCAGCGTTCGAGCCGCCATGATTGAGGCTACGGGCATTCAAGAACACGCTTAAAAAACGAAGTCGAGTACTCACGAAAGATCATGAAGATTTTGATTACCGATCCAATCTCGGAAGAGGGAGTGGATTACCTGAAACAACAACCCGATCTTGAAGTCGTTTGCCGATTCGACCTTTCCTTGGAGGCCTTGTTTTCGGAAATCCGTGACGCTGAAGGGTTGATTATTCGCAGTAAAACTCAGGTCACTCAGGAAGTCATCGAGAAAGCCTCACAACTTCGGGTGATCGGGCGCGCAGGCGCGGGTGTCGACAATATCGATCTGAAAGCGGCCACCCGCAAAGGCGTGGTGGTGATGAATACTCCGGGCGGAAACAGTATCAGTGTCGCAGAGCATGCCTTTGCCCTACTCCTGGCCCTGGCCCGTAGGATTCCTTTCGCCGATCCTTCATTGCGATCAGGGGTGTGGAACAAAAAGGCATTTATTGGACAAGAGCTTCAAAATAAAACTTTGGGCCTTGTCGGGTTAGGAAAGATCGGCTCCATCATGGCCCAACGTGCACCAGCGTTTCAGCTGAAGGTCCTGGCTTATGATCCTTTCGTCAGCGAGGACTATACCCGCGATCTGGGTGTCGAGCTCCGATCTCTAGAAGAAGTTTTATCCGAAGCCGACTTTGTCAGTCTGCATGCTCCACTGAATGAGAAAACGAAGGGGATCATTTGTAAGGACACCTTACAAATGATGAAAAAAGGAGCGCTCCTGATCAATGCTGCCCGGGGCGAGCTCGTGGTGGAGGAGGATCTCGCCGATGCACTGGAGAAAGGGCATCTCGGAGGCGCCGCCCTGGATGTTTTCGAGAACGAGCCGAACGTTAATCCTCGCCTGATTGCTTCAGATCACACGGTATTGACTCCTCACATCGCCGCCTCAACGGTCGAAGCACAGTCCAAGGTGGGTTACGACATCGCCCAGCAGGTGGCCGCCTACCTGCAAAATGAAGTGATCGTAAACGCGGTCAACTTCCCCTCCATGACCCCAAAGGAACTAGAACAGATCCAGCCCTATTTGGGTTTGGCTGACAAATTGGGTTCCTTCATCAGCCAGGTTTCATCCATTCGTCTCTCAGAGATCGGCATCCGCTACTATGGTGATTTCGCCAAGTTGAATTACAAACCGATTAGTAATTACATTCTCAAGGCAATACTGAAACCCATCCTGTCGGAAGAAATCAACCAGGTGAATGCCCGAAACTATGCGGAAGAGCGAGGCATCTCAGTTATCGAAACAGTGAGCAGCCGGCAGCGCAGCTATTCCAATCTGATCAGTATCCAATTGCGCTCTTCAGAAAAAACAGAGTGGATCGAGGGAGCAATCTTACATAAGGGCAACTATCGTTTGGTCTCCATTGATGGCATCCCCATTGAAACAGAGCTTGGGGAACACATTCTTTTCCTCAGAAATCAGGATACTCCGGGAGTTATCGGGCTGGTGGGCACGATCCTGGGTAAGGCCAAGATCAACATCGCTTCCTTTGTGCTGGGTCGGGACGGAGATGGTGCTCATGCCGTGGCAGTAGTGAATACCGACGGTGAGATACCTGAAGAGGTGATGCAAGAGATCCAGAATATTCCGGCCGTGCACTTCCTGCTGCTGGTACGCCTATAGTCCCGCGGATGCCGCGAATCTGAACCGGGTTGTGAGGGAGCGGAACTTGAGCTTCAGAAGTCGCGACTTACCAGCGATCACCACCGCCGCCGCCGCCACCTCTATTTTCCTGGGGTCGGGCCTCATTGACGGTCAGAGATCGCCCGTCAAAGTCACTTCCATTGAGGCTGTCGATCGCCGTTTGAGCCTCCTCTTCGTTACTCATTTCCACGAACCCAAATCCCCGTGATCGACCGGTAAATCTGTCCGTGATCACGCGGGCTGACTCAACAGTGCCGTGTGCCGAGAAGATTTCTTGCAGCTTGTCCTCTGTCACAGAATAGGGTAGACCGCCAAGGTATAGTTTTTTATTCATGTTCTCCTCCTAGACCGGATGATGCATAGGTTCTTGAAAGGAAGCGACGAGAGAGTCGACCTGGCAGCGTTTCGCGACACTTGAGGGCACTCGTTTGCGAGTCGGGGCGGATTCTAACCCGGCTTTTCCCTCCTGTCAATCGTCTTCCCCCAGTCCCAGGGAGTCGACAAACTCCTCAGCTGAGAAGGGTATGAGATCTTCCTGACCCTCTCCCACCCCGATGTAAAGAATGGGGATCTTGAGTTCCTTTGCAATGGCGACCACGATCCCCCCTTTAGCCGTTCCATCGAGTTTTGTGACGATAATTCCCGTGATTCCAATCGTCTCAAAAAATTCTCGGGCCTGACTGAGGCCGTTTTGCCCCGTGGTCGCATCCAGGATCCAAAAGATCTCGTGGGGAGCTCCTTCGACCTCTCGCCCGGCAATTCGCTTCATTTTCTCGACTTCCTGCATGAGGTGGGTCTTGGTGTGGAGTCGACCGGCCGTGTCGACGAGCAGGACATCCGCTTTTCTCGCTTTGCTGGCCGCAATCGCATCAAACAACACGGCCGCCGGATCTGCC
>JAZFTY010000043.1:0-3363 GCA_036446935.1 Acidobacteriota bacterium
GAAAGGAACATACGGATGCCAGATTCATTGACCCTCAAAATTAACGGCCAATCCCATACCGTCGAGGCGGAACCGGATGTTCCCCTGCTTTGGGTGATCCGGGAATATCTCCAGATGACCGGCACCAAGTTCGGTTGCGGCATTGCCCAGTGCGGCGCCTGTACGGTTCACGTGGACGGGCAGCCCATGCGGTCCTGTCAGCTTCAGGTCTCCCGGGCGGTGGGCCGAGAGATCACCACCATCGAGGGGATTCGTGAGGATCATCCGGTCAAGCAGGCCTGGATTGATATTCAGGTACCGCAGTGCGGTTACTGCCAGTCGGGGCAGATCATGTCGGCCGTGGCCCTGGTGGAGAAGAACTCCAATCCCAGCGAGGATGATATTATCCAGGCCATGGAAGGCAATCTGTGCCGCTGTGGAACCTACACCCGGATCAAGCAGGCCATTTATCAGGCGGCCGAGAAAGTGAGGAACGCATGAGCAGCACCATTGATCGACGAGAGTTTTTAACCCGAGCGGGTCTCACGCTGGCCATAGTCGCCACGCCTTCGAGCTTGAAGGTTCTTGCCCTGGGGCCAGCCGCCACGGCATCGGAGATTTTTAGCCCCGGCCCCTGGCTGCAAATCACCCCCGATAATCAGGTCACCATTCTCTTGTGTAAATCAGAAATGGGCCAGGGCATTCATACCGCCATACCCATGATCGTCGCCGACGAGCTGGAAGCCGATTGGAACCAGGTGCGGACGGAGATGGCCCCGGTGGAGGCTGAGTATGCTGACCCGGTCATCAACCAACACGGAACCTTCGGAAGCATGAGCATGAGAAATCTGTACGAACCGCTGCGCAAACTCGGTGCGGCAGGCCGAGAGATTTTAGTTGAAGCGGCGGCCAAGAAGTGGAATGTGCCCGTGAGCCAGTGCGAGGCCATCCAAGGCAAGGTTCACCACCAGCCCAGCAACCGGACTCTGTCCTATGGAGAGTTGGTTGAAGAAGCCTCGGCCCTTCCGGTTCCTGAGAATCCGAGACTCAAGGACAAGAGTGAATTCAAACTCATGGGTACCCCGGTGGCGCGCCGAGACATTCCGGCCAAGGTCCGTGGAGAGGCCAAATACGGCATCGACACCTTCGTGCCGGGAATGCTGTATGGCGTGGTGGCCCGCCCACCCACCTATGGAGCCAAGCTGATCTCCTATGATGAGCAGGCAGCCAAGCAAGTCGATGGAGTGCGCCATGTAGTGAATTTCGACCGAGGGATCGGCATCTGTGCCGATACACTGCAGGCTGCCTGGAAAGGAAGAGACGCACTCAATTCCAAGTGGGACCGAGGGGTGGAGCCCACCTTGAGTACGGCAAGTATAGAAAAGGTCCTGGCCGATGGCCTCGATAAACCGGGCCGTGAGGGCCGCAATGACGAGGGCGTTCCGAGTGCCCTCAGGCAGGCCCACAAGCGGGTCCTGGCCGAGTACTTCCTTCCCTATCTTTCCCACGCCATTATGGAGCCCATGAACGCTACGGCTCATGTTCAAGCGGATCAATGCGAGGTCTGGGCTCCCACCCAAAGTCAGAGCGGAGTGCAGCGGGCGGCCGCTCCTATCGCGGGATTGGAGCAGGCGCAAATCAAGGTCCATACTCCCTATTTGGGAGGTGGGTATGGTGGACGCGGAGCGACCGAGGGAGTCAAAGAAGCAGTGGCACTCTCCAAGGCAACCGGGAAGCCCATCAAGGTCCTTTGGACGCGCGAAGAGGACATTAAATATGAAGCCTATCGTCCCGGCTATGCTCATCGAATCGAAGCCTCCCTGGACCAGCAGGGGCAGGTGACGTCCTGGACTCACAAGGTGGTAGGCGGGTCCGCCCGAGGGCCAGGTGGTGGGGGTGGACTACGAAACCTGCAGTACCAGGTCCCCCATATCAAGTCGGCCCTCGTCCCTGTGGAGACGATTCCCACGCGACCCTGGCGCTCTCCGGGGGGTTCCCACTTCGGTTTCACTGTGGAGAGCTTCATGGATGAACTAGCTCACGCAGCCAACCAGGATCCTGTGGAGTTTCGCTTACGACATCTCGAGCATGATTCGAGACACCATCGATTGGTTGAGATGGTAGCCGAGAAGGCGGGTTGGGGCAAACCCCTCACTCGAGGTGAAGGGCGGGGAATTGCCACCTTTTACTCCCACGGTAGCTATGTCAGTGAAGTGGCGGAAATTTCCGTAGATAGAAACACAGGAGTCATCAAGATTCACCGAATCGTTTGTGCTGCCGACTGTGGCCCCGTAGTCAATCCCGATACGCTGGAAGCCCAGATGTCGGGAGCGATCACGATGGGCTGGAGTGCAGCCCTGCAAGAGAAGGTCGAGTTCGCTAACGGTGGAGTCCAATCGTCAAACTACTCCGACTATCATCTGTTGCGCATGAGTGAGGCTCCGGAAGTGGAAGTACACTTGATGGAAAGCGATGCCAAGATCGGTGGCGGCGGCGAACCTTCCTTGCCGCCCATAGCTCCGGCGGTAACCAATGCCATTTTTGCGGCCACCGGTGTTCGCATAAGGCACTTGCCCTTGACGCCTGAGAGGGTCCTGGAGGCCCTGCGCAAGGGCTAGTCAGTGGTGGGTCAAGAGAAGGGCCCGATTACCGAAGGCCGATTTTCCGGGAAAAGGGGGACTGTCCCCCTTTTCCCTTTAAGGGTGCCCGAAGTGTGCCCGGGCCAAACTCACCCCACCTCACTCAACCCAAAATAAAGGGCAATTTTGATTGCTTTTAAACCGGACACCGGGCCATGCGGGCTACTCCACCTTTTTGAGCATGAGAAATCGCTGGCCGTCCCCCGTAGCGTCCCAGTAGGCTCGGCCGCCGGGACTGTTGACAAAGTCGCCCTCAAACAGGACACGGGGAGTCCCCACAGTCAGGGTTGGGCTGGTGGTGATCTCCACCGCCATCCGTTTATTCCCACTGCGGTAAAAGAGGTCTTTGCTGTTGAAGGGCCAAACCACTTCGATCCCTCCACCGGTGGAAACCTGATGGACCGGTTCGGCCTCGGGAAAGGCTCCAACCACAACCTCACGTTGGCCGGTCTCATCGGAAGTGTAGGCCAGCCAGCGTCCATCGGCTGAAAAAGCAGTGCCCCCTTCCAGATAAGGGGTTACCCGATAGGGCCAGGGCGTTCGGTCCCCCTCAAAGGGAAGCATCCAGAGATCCCGGCCGGTTTCGGGGTGAAGCTCGGAGATGGAGAGAGTCTTGCCATCGGCTGTCCACCCCCCAGCTCCGTGGTTGAATTCAGCATCCGTCAGACGTTCAGCTTTCCCACTCCCATCGGCCCGTTTCCAATAGGCTTCATGATCCTTACCGTAGGATCGTCCTCCCTCAGGG
>JAZFTY010000044.1:0-4825 GCA_036446935.1 Acidobacteriota bacterium
CGCTATGCAGTTGCCTGCAAGAGCGGAACGGACGCACTGAAATTGGCCCTGATGGCCGTGGGTGTGGGCAGGGGAGAAGAGGTCATCACGGTTCCTCATACCTTCATAGCAACCGTTGAGGCCATTACCTCAGTCGGTGCCCATCCCGTCTTTGTGGACATCGACAAAGCGACCTATCAGATGTCGCCCGATCGGGTGGCCGAATTTCTGGAAGGGGAATGTCGAGTCGAGAAAGATGGGCGAGTCGTGAACAAAAACTCGGAGCGTCCCGTGGTTGCCCTCTTGCCCGTCCATCTTTATGGTCTCCCCTCCGATATGCAACCTCTTTTAGCCCTGGCCGACCGGTTTGGCCTCAAAGTGATTGAAGATGCCGCTCAGGCCCATGGTGCCAGTTACCAGCTTGACGGAGAAGAGAAGAGGACGGGCACTTTCGGACAGGTTGGGGCATTTAGTTTTTACCCGGGAAAGAACTTGGGAGCACTGGGAGAAGGTGGGGCCGTCGTCACCGACGAGGAGGACCGGGACCAGAGAATGCGACTTTGGCGGGATCACGGCCAAAGCGAGAAGTACGTTCATGTTTCAGCGGACGGATGGAACATGAGGCTGGATACCCTGCAGTGCGCCGTGCTGAGTTTAAAATTAAAAAGGCTGGATGAGTGGAATGGCAAGCGACGACAGGCCGCCCAATGGTACCGGGAACGGCTCCAGAACGATGATCGGATCGTCTTGCCGGTGGAGCCCAGTGGGCGAAAGCATGTCTATCATCTCTTTATCGTACGGGTCCCCAACAGGCACCAAGTGAGGGAAGAATTGTCCAAGCAGGGAATCGGCGTTGGGCTTCACTATCCGATTTCCCTTCATCTCCAGAAAGCCTACCAGCATTTGGGATATAAGCCGGGAGACCTGCCTGCCTCCGAAGCGGTTGCCGAATCCATCCTCTCCCTTCCCATGTTTCCTCATCTCACCGAAGAGCAGGTCGATTATGTGTGCCGTACTTTAGTCGCTGCGCTTGGCTAGAGTCGTACTGTCGTGCTCGACACGAATTCTGGGACAGGCCCAGAATTCTCCCGTAACTGACTGAATTTCCACACTGAATTTTGGGGCTGGCACCGAATTGCCCTTTTCCCCCACCAATCCACCAACTCATGTAAAATTGAATTGTGGAATTTAGCTACACTCCGGAGCAGGAGATTCTGCGAGAGACGATGCGCGACTTTGCTCTCAATGTAATTGCCCCCCCCAGCCTGGAGTGGGATGAGAAGCAGCACTTTCCCCTCGATGTGTTCAAGAAGCTAGGCGAACTGGGCATGATGGGGGCGGTCATCGACCCCCAATATGGGGGAGCCGGTCTGGGATACCCCGAATACGTTGTCGTTGTTGAAGAGCTGGCCCGTGTGGATGGTTCCATCGCCCTCTCGGTAGCCGCCCATAACTCCCTGTGTGCCAATCACATCAGTCTCCTGGGAAACGAGGAGCAAAAAAAGAAGTACCTGGCCCCGTTGGCCAACGGTAAGTCGCTCGGGGCCTGGGCGCTGACCGAACCGGGATCGGGCAGCGATGCAGCCAGTGTCCAAACTCGAGCCACCCGGAAAGGTGGATGTTGGGTTCTTAATGGAGCCAAAAGTTTTTGCACTCACGGGAGTTTTGCCGATACTTATGTCATTCTGGCGGTCACCGACCGAAGCAAGGGGAAGCACGGGATCTCCAGTTTCATTGTGGAAAAGGGAACGCCAGGTCTAACGCCCGGAAAGAAAGAGAACAAGTTGGGATGTCGGGCCAGTGATACGGCTTCCCTGGCCTTGGAAGAGTGTTGTGTGCCCGAGGAGAATTTGCTGGGAGAGGAAGGAGAGGGTTTCATCGATGCCCTCAAAGTGGTTGATGGCGGGCGCATCAGCATTGCCGCCATGTCTTTGGGCATCGCCCAGGGATCTTTGGACTGCAGTATCAAGTACTCGAAGGAGCGTCAGCAGTTTGGGCAGCCCATTTCCGATTTCCAGGCCATTCAGTGGAAATTGGCGGATATGGCGACTCGTATAGAGGCCGCTCGCTTGCTCACCTATCAGGCAGCCTGGATGAAACAGCAGCAGGAGACATCCGTTTTCAAATACTCTTCGATGGCAAAACTTTATGCCAGCGAGGTGGCCGTATGGGCGGCGGAGCAAGCCATCCAGATCCACGGAGGCTATGGGTATACCAAGGACTACCCGCCCGAGAAGTACTGGCGTGATGCCAAGCTCGGCACCATCGGAGAAGGGACGAGCGAAATTCAGCGTATGGTCATTGCCAGGGAAGTGCTCAAATAGGGTGATAGCAGAGTAGACGGAAGAATAGCCATTCCCAAAGAAGAGCTCTCAGAGCAAATCGAAAAAATACTTGAGGGTGACGTCCGTACCATTGCCCGCACCCTGACTCAGGTGGAGAACTCGCGGGATGGCCAGGTCACCGAACTCCTCAGGAGCTTATTTCCCCGCACCGGCCAGGCCTTCGTGATCGGTGTCACCGGGAGTCCAGGGTCGGGGAAGAGCACCCTGGTGGACCAGTTAGCTCATCACTACAAGGATTCGGAGACGAAGGTGGGTATCGTCCTGGTCGATCCGACTTCCCCCTTTTCCGGAGGTGCGATCCTGGGTGATCGCATCCGCATGCAGTCGCTATTTACCGATTCCCGAGTGTTTATCCGGAGCATGGCCACACGCGGAAAGATGGGGGGGCTTTCGGCGGCCGTAGATGAGGCATTGATGGTACTGGATGCAGCCGGCTATGGAACACTGATCGTGGAAACTGTAGGGGTGGGTCAGGATGAGGTCGATATCGTGAAGACCGCCCACATGACCTTGGTCGTTCTGGTACCCGGGATGGGGGATGATATCCAGACCATGAAGGCCGGTGTTATGGAGATTGGAGATATTTTCGTCATCAACAAGGCGGACCGCGATGGGGTCGCCACAACCGAGCGGGAGTTGGAGGCTTTGCTGTCTCTCTCTTCTCGAGAGGATGGCTGGGAACCGCCCATTGTCAAGACTGTCGCCACTCGAGGTGAGGGCATCGTGGAGCTGCTCGAAGGGATCGAGAAGTACCGCGCCCTGCTCGGTGACCCTCAAGGTAGAAAACTTAGGGAAGTCCCCTGGTTTCGGCAACGGCTGGTGGAGAAGCTGCGAGATCATTTGACCCGTGACCTTTTGGAGCGTATCCCAGAGGAAGAACTGGACCGGTATGCAGAAAAAATGATGACTCGGGAAATGGATCCTTATACCATCATGGATCTGTTGCTGAAGAATCTGGACCGTTAGCTCGGATTCAGAGTTCGGGGACCGGAGGAAACGGATGATTAAAAGAATAGCCCACGTGGGCATCGCCACCCAATCGATAGCCGCTGCGGGGGAGTTTTACAACTATCTGGGTCTCGAGTTGAATAGGGTCGAAGTGGTCGAAGATCAAAAGGTTAAGGTGGCCATCCTGGAAGTGGGCGATTCGGCGATCGAATTGATCGAGGCGACTCAGGAGGACTCTCTGATTCAGCGTTTTGTGGACAAACGTGGCCCCGGGCTTCACCACATGACTCTTGAAGTTGATAATCTGGAAGAGCAGCTGGCCTTTCTGAAAGAGAAAGGCATCAAGCTGATTGACGAGAAACCGAGGCAGGGTGCCGAGGGTGCTTTGATTGCTTTCGTTCATCCCGACTCCACGGGGGGTGTCTTGATTGAGCTCTCTCAGCCTGCTCCCGAGGGGTTGTCATGAAATGGGGACAGTTTGAGTTGCACCTCATCTCGGATGGGAATGTGTGGTTGGATGGAGGCGCAATGTTTGGAGTGGTCCCCAAGTCCCTATGGGAGAAAAAGACCTCTCCCGATGAGAAGAATCGAATTCGTCTGGGTTTGAACTGTCTTCTTATCCGGACGGCTGAGAAGACTCTGCTCATCGATACCGGCTGTGGTTTTAACTACACCGAGAAGGAGTTCGAGATTTACCGGATCGAGCACGAGACAGACATACTGCAAGAATTGGAGAAAATCGACGTTTCTCCTGAGAAGGTTGATTTCGTGATCAATACCCATTACCACTTCGATCACTGTGGAGGAAATACCCGTAGGGAGGGAGAGGAACTGGTTCCCAGCTTTCCCAATGCCACCTACCTGGTTTCCCGGCAGGAATATGAGGACGCCAATCACCCCAACGAGCGAACGGTAGCGACCTATATGCCCCATAACTGGAAGCCCTTGGAGGACAGAGGATTGCTCCAAAAGGTGGATGAAGATCAGGAGATCGTGCCTGGTGTTACGCTGGTTTCGACCCCTGGACACACGGCGGGTCATCAGTCGGTGAAAGTCGAGTCAGAGGGTAAGATTCTGTTTTACCTGGCCGATCTGTGCCCTACTTCGGCCCACGTCGCCCTGCCCTGGATCATGGGCTTTGATCTCTTTCCCCTAACGACGCTGGAGGTTCGGAAGCGAATCTATGCACAGGCCGTCGACGAAGAGTGGCTCCTTTTCTTTGAGCATGACCCGGTATCGCCTCTGGGTAGACTGTCCCAGGAAAATGGGAAGTTTACTCTAGCCTGCGAACCCTGGGGGGAGTCACAAGGTTGACGGGAGAACTATAAGATGAGTCAAGCAGAGATTGGCATCATTGGCGGCAGCGGACTTTACGACATCCCCGGCTTGGAAGAGAAGAGGGAGAGACAGATCGATACCCCTTTCGGCAGTCCCAGTGATGCCTTTATTCTGGGCCGGTTGGAAGGAAAACGGGTGGCTTTTCTGGCCCGTCATGGGAGAGGACATCGGATTTTACCCACCGAACTGAACTTTCGGGCCAACATCTATGGGTT
>JAZFTY010000045.1:0-8284 GCA_036446935.1 Acidobacteriota bacterium
ACTGCTTTCTGAGAATCTGGTGCCTTCGCTTCGTATTGAAAGTGTTCTGTCCAATCAGGAGATAAACCTACCCCTTTACGAAGCGGTCGAACAACTCACTCCTTTCGGCAGGGGAAATCCGGTCCCGGTATTCGCATCAAAAAAGATGAAGGTTGTGGGTGGGCCCTGGGTCCTGAAGGACCAGCACCTGAAATTACAGGTTCAGTGCAACGGCTCTCGGGTGGACGCCATCTGGTGGAAAAATGGTGCTCTTGCTGATGACATTACCGTAGGTTCTCAAGTGGATTTAGCCTATACGATGAGCCGGAACAATTACCTGGGAAAAGACAAGTTGTTGTTGACCATCCGTGACATGCAGCTTCCTTGAGTTGTGCAGGCCATTTCCAAGTGGCCGGAGATGAACTTCCCACTAGAAACGAAGAGTCACACCCGCGCTGACTTCGAGCTGGTGAGAGTAATTGGGCTCCTCGATGATCCAACAGGCGCCGATCCAGAAGGGGCTGCACCAGATGCCGCCGGGATCTGATCGAATGAAAGTGGGAGTCCAGCGAGCGGCCAGCCGGATGCCGATATGATCACTCCTGTACAATTTCACGCCTCCACCCCCGGTGGTGGAAAATTTCTTCATGCTTTCGACACTGTTTCCTTCGATGTTGTCGGGAGCGTAACTGGTCATGCCCAATCCAATAAAAAGGAAGGGTCTAAGGGGTGCATCGGGTGCCCCAAAGTTAAAGGTGAACATGGCGTGGTAGTTTCGAACCGTCATGTCCGTGATCTCCACTTTCTGTCCTTCCGCACCGCTTAACTCCATCTTGCTTAATTGTTCGCTGTATTGAAACCCGAAGCCGTTCATTTCACCGGCCAGAAGATCCACCTGGAAACCCCAGGTAGGGCCACTCTTGGGAGTGATCTTGTCGATGAGGCGGCCACCGCTAATGTTATCGGGACCAAAGGTGATCCCTTCACTGAAGGTGTAGCCAAAGAAGGCGGCGAACTCAATCCTATAGTCCTTCCCAAAGTCCTGGGCCAGCGCCGATGGACTCAGAGCAAACATGAGTACCAACACCGCAAAAATTCTATTTTTCATATCTTGACTCCTCTTCTTTCTGGTTTCTTCAGATCGATTCAACTGCGGCTAAGATCATGATGCGCGTGAATAGGCGAAGCTTTGGGTCGATCATATTGCCAATGATAGACCAGTACACAACTTGTGTGAAAGTGTCCGGGTGGGGTAAACGGCTGAAAACCTGTCATGATCACAACGGAGCGATTTTATTGGTACGGAATTGCTCTGAAATTGCCTTGATTTGCCAAGAGTGTTGGCCCTAAAGTGTTAGAATCCCGAAGTGGTAAGGCTCATTGTACAAAGGTGCTTCACATTCCGATTCTGCACCAGCTACACAAAAAGGGGCTAAACGGGTTATGAACCTCTCCAAGGTAATTCGCCTCCTCTTGCTCCTTTGCATCCTTCTAGGGGGTGCGGCCATCGTGTGGAGCTTTCTGTCCCGACGTCAGGGACAAATGGTTCTTCCTGATGTCTCCATTCTCTCACCGGACATTAGCCGTCAGACCACGCAGTTTCAATACGCGGAGCACAAGCGCGGGAAAACGGTGTTCACGGTTTATGCAGAGACCAGCACACAGACGGTCAGCCAGGTTCACACGCTGGAGGATGTGACCTTTACTTATTACGACGAAGGCGGAGAACCTTCCGATGTCATCTCGGCTCAAGAAGCGGTCTACCACCTCCCGGAAAAACAGATTGAGTTCTCCGGTAATACCACCATTCAGTTGGCCGATGGCACCGAGGTATTCTCAGACCAGGTCAGTGCCGACCTGGTTCAGGAAAGTGCGGTGATCCAAGGGAGTTTTCGGTTCAAGAAGGGCAAGATTGAAGGGACTGGCGAGTTCCTGACTTACCTCTTTCCCCGACGGGAGCTTCATGTGGAAAAGGGGCTGCAGTTGTGGACCGATTCCGAGTCAGGTCCGATCGAAGGGCAGGCTTCTCGGGCCGTCTATTTACTTACGGAAGGAACGATTATCCTGGAGGGGGAGGCGCGGATCTCAGGGGGTGAGACGGATCTGAAGGCCGATCAAATGCTTGTTTATCTGACCCCGGAAAACCGAATTCAAAAGATTCTCAGCTCGGGTCGGGCCCACCTCGAGTCGGCTGGTTCGAAATCGCTATCGGGCCATCAGATTAATGTGGTTTTCAATCCTGCTGCAGGTCGAGCGGACTCGATTGAGGTACTGGCCCAGCAGCCCAGGACACTTCAAAGAGCCGTTTACTCGGAGCAGGGACCTGGGAGGAACTATTTTTTGGAGGCCGACCAGATTGATGTTTTCCCCAATCGGGCAGGGAACCTCAAGGGAATGGTCCTGGAGAAATTTGCAGCCCAGGGGGAGGTTCGGTTTCACTCTCCCACTCTTGGGATTGAGGACTCCAGTTCCAACCAGATGGATGGGCGGTTTTCCGAAAGTGGGGAGCATTTGCAGCAACTCGATCTGCAAGGACAGGTGTCAGTCACCCGGAAATCCGATGGCCAGGCCTGGACAGAGGAAAAGTTACGGGGTGAGGCATTGAGCCTGCGTTTCGGGCCGACTCAAGAGATTGAACAGGCCAGAGCCACCGGCAATGTGGTCTTGAGGTTGGATTCCCCACAGGGTTATCGTCAACTCTCGGCTCGGGAGTCTTTAGATGTGAGCTATCTGGAGGGAGCTCCACAGCGAATTGTGAGCAGAGGAGACAGCCGAATGGAAAGAGTGAGCCCTGACCAGAAAGTCGTCTTGAAAGCTCCTTTAATCGATATCCGCTATCGGCAGGGTCTTCTGGATCACATGATGGCGCAGGGGGGAGTGACTCTGGAATCGAACGATAAGGGGACAACCAGATACACGAGCAGTCAGCGACTGGAGGTCTCTTATCAGGACCAGAAGATGGAGCGGGCCATCCAGTCGGGTGATTTTCATTTCTGGGAGGGTACTCCTGCCACCATCGATGTGCAGTCGGATCAAGCCGTCTATGATCCCGAAAGCCAAAAAGTGACCATGACGGGAGAGAGCCCGACACTCAAGTTCATGGGAACAAACAGCGGCGCTGAGGCTTCACCGATGGAGACCGTGGCCGAGCGCCTCGAGGTGGATTCGCAGACGGGCGAGGTGAGCGCCGCTGGAAAGGTGAGAAGCTTCCTTCGAGAGCAGGACGATCCCATCGTCATTACCGCCGGTCGCATGCAGGCCGATCCGGAGACGGGCTGGATCAATTATTTTTCCAATCCTAGAATTGTGCAACAATCCAACTCCATCACAGGGAACACCATACGTTACAATCACAAGGAGCAACAATTGGTGGTCGAGGAGAGCGTAGAGAGTTTTCTGATTCAGGAGAGCCCAACAGAGGAAAAAGTGTACAAGGTGGAAGCGGACCGGCTGCTCTACAATCGAGCGGACCTGCGGGCACGCTACGAAGGGAACGTTAGGGTCAGTACAGAGGATCTGATTGTCGATGCTCCTTTTGTGGACTTCGTTTTTGCAGCAGGCGACCAGAGTCAGCTCCAGGAGATTGTGGCCTGGGGAGGTGTAGAAATTATCCAAGGGGAAAGGAATGCCCAAGGGGATCAGGCGGTACATTATCCCATCCAAGACAAAGTTGTCCTCACCGGAGATCCCGCCCGGGTCGTTGAAGGCAACCAGGATACGGTCACGGGTCGTCAACTCACTTTCTTCATCGGAGATGAGAGACTCTTGATTGAAAATCCCTCTGCTCACGAAACGCCATGAATTCAAAAGAGTCCCCCCTCACACTAGAGGTCCGGAAGCTCGATAAGGCTTATCGAGGAAGAAGGGTCGTCAACGATGTCAGCTTAACGATTTCATCCGGAGAAGTGGTGGGGTTGCTGGGACCCAATGGTGCGGGGAAGACCACCACTTTTTACATGATTGTCGGTCTGACCACTCCGGACAGCGGCAGCGTACATTTGGGTGGAGAGGAGATCACCTCACTGCCCATGTACTTGCGGGCCAGACGGGGAATCAGTTACCTGCCTCAGGAGCCTTCCGTCTTTCGGAAACTTTCCGTGGAGGATAATCTCTATGCGGTGGCTGAGACACTGGATCTGGCGCCCGGAATGGCGGATCAATCGGTCAGCGAACTTCTCGAGGAATTTGGGATTACTGACCTGAGAAAAAGTCTGGCCTACACCCTTTCAGGAGGTGAACGCCGCCGTCTCGAGATTGCTCGTTCCATGATGATCAAACCGAAATTCATTCTCCTGGATGAACCTTTGGCGGGGATTGATCCGTTGGCCGTCTTGGAGATCCAACGCCTCGTTGTCAAGCTCAAGTCCAAGAACATCGGCATCTTGATCACCGATCATAACGTACGGGAAACCCTGAAAATCACCGACCGAGCTTACATCATCAATGAGGGAGCAATCTTCCGAATGGGAACGCCTGATCTGCTTTCCTCCGATATTGAAGTGCGCAAAGTTTACCTGGGTGAAAACTTTAGATTATACTGATTTACAGGGATAACACAGTAATGAGGCTGTGAATTTCCGTCGTGTTTGTACTCGCGGTTTCAAGACCTTTAGATGAGCAAACATTTAAGACAGTCTTTAAATTTAACCCTTTCACAGCGACTGGTGATGACACCTTCGCTGCTGCAAAAAATAGAACTCCTCACCCTGAATCGATTAGAACTTTCCGATCTCCTGAATCAGGAACTTGCCGAAAATCCCGTACTCGAAGAAATCGTCGGACAAGGAGACGGTGAAGGGGCTGAGAGCCCGGAGGAAAAAGAAAAGTCTGACGATACGGATGGGTACGAGGACTTCGACTATGAATACTTTTTCGGCGAATACCTGAGTCCCACATCCCGCCCCCGTGAGTGGGAAGGCAAAAGCGAGCAGCCCTCCTTTGAACTTTTCCTGGCCACCCCGTCCACATTGAACGATCATCTCAACTGGCAACTGAACATGAGTGACGTTGCCTCTGAGATTCGCGACATTTGCTACTTCATCATCGGCAATATTAATGAGGACGGATACCTGATCCTTCCTGTCGAAGAGATCGCAGAATCCCTGAAGGTTTCAGAGGAGCAGGTTGAAAAAGCATTGCTCGTTGTGCAGAGCCTGGATCCCATCGGGATAGGATGCCAAGATCTGCAGGAGTGTTTACTGATCCAGATGCGGGCCGCCGGGTTGGGGAATTCGCTGGCCGAACAGCTTGTGCTGGATTTCCTTCCCTTGATTCAGGGCAAGAAGTTTCGAGAACTTGCCAAGCAACTGGGCTGCGAACTGGAAGTCATCGCAGAAGCCATGGAGACGATTCGAAGTTTTTCCCCAAAACCGGGTCAGAAGTATAGTACTCAGAGTCCGGTCTACATCCAGCCCGATGTTCATATTTATAAAGTGGGGGATGACTACCAGATTTCTCTGAACGACGACGGGTTGCCCAAATTAAGGTTGAGCCGCGCTTATCGCGAACTGCTCAGGAAGAAAGACGTCTCCAAGGAAACCAAGAGTTTTGTGAAGGAGCGCTTTCGCTCCGCCATGGAACTGCTGAAAAGCGTGGATCAACGGCAGCAGACCATCTATCGGGCTTGCGTAGCCATCGTGGAGCGACAAAAGGGCTTTCTGGATAGCGGAGCTCCCTATCTCAAACCGATGTTGATCAAGGATGTGGCCGAAGAACTGGGTGTGCATTCCTCGACCGTCAGCCGGGTTGTGGCCAATAAACATGCCTATACCCCGCAGGGTGTCATCGCGCTTCGGAAGTTTTTCACCAGTGGAATCGAAGGTGCCGACGGTGTGAATGTTTCCGTGGTGCAGGTGAAAGAGAAAATCAAAGGGATTCTTGCTAATGAAGATACCCAGAAACCTCTCTCGGATCAGAAAATCTCCGGCCTTCTGAACGAGGATGGGATTCAGATCACTCGAAGGACCGTTGCCAAGTATCGCGATCAGATGCGAATTCCTGGATCCCGCGAACGAAAGATGGCCGTGCTCTTTTAGTGTGTCTCAATGGCCCCTGAAAAGACCAAGCCGCCTAATCCAACCACCACCGTCAGGAAATTGAGTCAGTTGTCGAGCCAACGTCTGAAACTGACCCTAAGGGGTGGTGAGGATGGCCTGGATAATCTCATTACCTCGCCGCGAATTCAAAAGCTGGGGCTGGCCTTGGCCGGTTATATCGACTACCTGCATGAAGGAAGAGTGCAGTTGGTGGGCCGAACGGAAATCCATTACCTGAAGACTTTGTCGGCGGCTGATCGGAAAACAGCCATCAATCAGATCTTTGCCCGGAAATTATCCTGTGTCGTGATTACCTCAGATCTGAAGGCTCCTCCCTCCCTCCTGCGCAATTGCCAGGAAAACAAGGTCCCGCTCTTTAAGACCAAGGCCTTGAGTTCGGTAGCCATCACGGAAATCTCAGGTTTTCTGGAAGAACAGCTGGCCCTGAGGACCACGATTCATGGTGTCTTGATGGAAGTCTATGGGTTGGGGCTTCTTCTCTTGGGCCCCTCCGGGATTGGAAAGAGCGAGTGCGCCCTGGATTTGATCTTACGCGGTCACCGGTTGGTCAGCGATGACATGATCGTGATCCGGAAGTTCGGTTCTGACCGGGTCATGGGTTCGGGCCCCAGTGATTTCCGCTTCCATATGGAGCTTCGCGGATTGGGAATCGTCAACATTAAGGAACTCTTTGGGATTTCGGTGTTGAGTCCAAAAACAATCATCGATATCGCCATGGATCTGGTGCGATGGAATCCCGAGGAGGAGTACGATCGACTGGGACTGGATGAACGGCAATACACCTTGATGGATGTCTCGGTTCCACTGATCACGATGCCCGTGGCACCCGGCAGAAATCTGGCCACGCTGGTGGAAGTTGCGGTACGATTGCAAATGCTGAAGAGTCAGGGTTACAGCCCCTCCGGAGAGTTTTTTAAACAGTTGGATGCACGTCTGAAACCGCCTGGGTCTTCCTCCGATGAAGCATGGCGTCTGTAAAACTTCAATCACTGGTCATCATCACCGGAATGAGCGGCTCGGGAAAGCATACCGCTTTCAACGCCTTTGAGGATTTAGGTTATTTCTGCGTCGACAATCTTCCCACCTCTTTGATCTCTCGCCTCATCCAGATGTCCGTTGCAGCGGGGGGGGAGCTACAGGAAGTAGCGATTGTTATTGATGTTCGACTCGGGGAGCCGCTGGAGGGCTTCGAAAAGCTCTTTGGTGAGATCAGGAAGTCTCACGCCCATGCCAAGATCATTTTCGTGGATGCCTCGACCGAGGTGTTGGCGAGAAGATATGGTGAAACCCGACGACTGCACCCGCTGGCCCAGGACACCACACTGCTCGAAGGTATTCGCGCGGAGCGAAGAAGGCTTGCCAGTGTCCGGACCCTAGCCGACCTGGTTATCGATACCAGTGAATTTTCCGTTCACGATCTCCGCGATTTCATCTACCAGAACTTTCAGCGCACGGACCAAGAGGAGGTTTTGAACGTTTCCCTGGTCAGCTTCGGATTCAAAAACGGGATACCTCACAACTCCGAGCTTATCTTTGATGTGCGATTTCTTCCCAACCCCTATTTCGTTTCCGCTCTGAAAGAGAAGACGGGAAACGATCCCAGTGTAGCCCAATATATGCTGAAACAGCCGGAGACGGGGGAGATCCTGGGCAGAATCCACGATATGTTAGAATACTTGCTGCCCAAATACACTAGAGAAGGTAAGAAATATCTCACCATCTCCATTGGTTGTACCGGTGGAAGACACCGCTCCGTACTGGTGGCCAATGAGTTGCAGAAGCGCCTGAAAAAGAAAGGGCGCAAGGTTAATCTGATTCATCGGGATCTACACAGCGAATGACTAGCCCGGAATTCTCACACCTGTTCGTCACGAAGCGGCGGAAGGACCGGCCTGACAAGGCGCGGGACCGAGGCCCCCGCAAACCGTACTGTAGGTACGTGAGTGTCTCGCTTCATAGATATAGTGACGTTTGCTGATGGGGCTTGCCAGGCGAGATCAAGGAGCAAGGAGAAGGCGATGCAGGGACATCGACGACGACAAGCGACACAGAGGTCGCCCGCAACCCCCATCAGCCGGAAGGGTGACGGCGGGACGGCATCAATTTCTTTGTCGCTCCTCCTCCACGATGTCACTGACATCGCGTCGTCGTCGCTTCGCGAACTCGACGCCGTCGCGCTCGCCACAAACACCACGATATCTATGAAACGAGGCACTAAGGAGGCCGACGGAGCGCAACGCGGTCAGGCC
>JAZFTY010000046.1:0-6807 GCA_036446935.1 Acidobacteriota bacterium
GAAGCGTGCTTAAGCGAGTCTCTGAAGGAGGGTCTGGGTATCCATCGAATGGGTGGACTGAACCGTTAGGGAGAACCTCTCTTTGGGGTCAGTTCGATGGTTCAAAGTGAAGTCGTTCCCGTCAAAGAGTTCCTCGAAAAATTCCGTGAACACGGGTTGAAGCTGCAGGAAGGTCTCCTGGGTATTGGGTGCAAAAAGCCTGTCATTGGCCACCACCAGGACCTCATCGGTTTTGAATCGAATCCCCTCCAGCTCAGATTCCTCTTCCAGAAGCCGGCAGGCTTCCAGAGCGGTCCGGAAAATCGTCTGGATGTGATCCCGTAAGGAGCCCTTCGAGGGTTGTTTTCGATAGTAGAACAGCCCCAGGCGATCTTCTGCCAGATCCATACTGAAATTACCCTCATGAGCGACCAGTAGGATGCCGGGACCCCTGTAGACATGGCTATAATCGTGAATGTCGATCAAAAGATGGCCTTCAATAGCCTGCCTCTGAATCCAGGAATGGAAAATGGGAATGAAGCTGCGCATCTCAAGCGATGAAGGGTTCTCCACGAAGAGCTTGATACCTAACCGTTGAAGCTCCATGCCCTCTCTTCCCTCTACCCTCCAGCGGGTGAAGGGGCTCCTTGGGCCAGCGATGAGTCGGAAGCCTGGCGATCGGCAACGCGCTCCCAGCAGGCGTGGGCCGCCTCGATAAAGAGTTGTGCCTCCTCGACGAGCTGGCGGGCACCGTCGCTGTTGGCTTTTGAGGGCGGCGACTGATGTCTGCGGAAGAGATACTGGGCGAACTTGCCCCCGGCATATTTATCACGGAAAAGCTTGGTATCGAAGAAACGCTCCCTAAATTCCTTCACCAGGGTGTCCGGATCGTCTGAGACATCCAGAAACTCGGTCTTGATCAGAGCCTTGGCCCCCTGGAGCATCGCGTTGTAGGCAAGCTCGTCAGCCTTGGAATAATCCTCATCATCCCACAGGAGCTGGGCCTCGAATACCAACCGCTCGGCTGCGGCCATGTCGAACTCAACCAGGGAAACCACTTCGCCAGCACATTCCCCTGCAGCCATATCTCCCATAGTGAATTCACGGGGATCACCCCAGTCGGAGTAAAACGAAGGGTCCTGCTCGTAAGGGGGAACCGTCATGAGGTCCTCAATCGAATCCCGCAATTCCTTCTTTCCGATGTCACGGACGAAGTCCTGGAAGCTGTCTCCACTTTTCCGTTCCTTCAGATAGCGCTCGGTAATGCGATCCAGGGCCTCCGGTATCCGCTTGGCTGGAACAGAGCCAATGGCCAGCCCATAGGAGGCAGCGTTTTCCTGCCATTTTCCTCCCAGCAAGACCTGAAAATGAGCCACCTTGCGGCCGCCGATGGTGCGGCTGGTCCCATAAAAGCCGATGTCGGCGATATGGTGCTGCCCGCAAGAATTGAAACAGCCGCTGATCTTGACGCGCAGGTTCTTGACCGCCTCATCCATTTCCGAGAATTTGGTTGCCAGACGGGTTCTAATCTCCCCGGCCAGACCTCGTGAGGAAGCGATCCCTAACTTGCAGGTATCGGTGCCCGGGCAGGCGGTGATGTCGACGATGGAACCTGCTCCCGGGTCGCTCAACCCCAGACCTTGCAGTTCCCGGTACAGATCCGGTAGATCCGACTCGCTCACCCAACGAAAGAGAATGTTTTGCTCTACGGTAATGCGAACATTCTCCCCGGTAAATCGGCGGGCCAGATCCGCCAACTTGCGGGTTTGCCATGCGGAAAGGTCACCCCGGGGAAGGTTGATGGTGGCCACCACATAACCCTCTTGTCGCTGAGGGTAAACATTGGTCTCGTACCACTGTTCAAAGCCTTCCGGACGCTCCTCACCGTTGAGGGAAGCAGACTTCTTGAGCGGCGTTTCCTGATAATTCCGGACCTCAGGAAGATAGGCCATCCAGCGCGGGTCTTCCGGCATGACCTTCCGCTCTTCGAGCACCAGTCTGCGAAACTCATCGATGCCCAGCTTGGCCACCAGAAACTTGATCCTGGCCCGAGAACGGATGTCCTTTTCTCCCAGGCGAGCGAAAACCCTTGCTATGGCCTGGGTAGTGGGCAGCAGTTCCTCTTCGGGCAGGAATGAATCAAACAGCTTGGCCTGATGGGGGACGGCGCCCAGACCGCCGCCGACATACAGTTCGAAGCCTCGTCGTTCCTTGCCGTCTTCCATGCGCTTGACTGCGATCCCACCCATATCGTGCATGGTCACCAAGCCGCATGCATGCTCTTTACAGCCGGAAAAAGCGACTTTGAACTTACGGCCGAAATCCTGGACATCGGGATGCCCCAGAAGAAACCGGGCACAGGATTTGGCGTAGGGAGTGACATCAAATATCTCGTCCCGGCAGACTCCTGCCAGCGGGCATGCCGTCACATTACGGACGGAATTGCCGCAGGCTTCACGAGTGGTAATGCCTGTGGCTGCCAATCGCCTCATCAGCAATGGAGTATCTTCAATGTGAATGAAGTGAAGCTGGAAATCCTGCCGGGTGGTCACGTGGAGGATTCCGTCTGAGTACTCCTCTGACAGATCGGCTAGGACGTCCATCTGATCGGGCGTGAGCCCCCCGAAGGGGATCTTGATCCTCTGCATGCCTGGGGCGTCCCACACCGTCTCGGGACCTTTGGTCAGATCTGCCGACGGATACTCAAGCTCCTGGGTACGAACCCCGTCATAGCGCTGCCCGTTATCGTAGCGCTGGCCATAAACTCCCCGGCGAAGGCGAGTCTCAGCGAAAAGTTTCTCTTCCATCTTGCCCTGCCGGCGGAGTTCTATCTGAGTCTCGAAGACGTCAATCTCCTGGCCCATCACAGGATCCATCTGGTCGGCAAGCTTTTCTTTCCAAGTGGTTGTCATGGATTTTATTTTCCTGTCAAAAGTCCCGTGAAAACAAAAAAAGGCCCGCAGGAGCAACCCTGGGGCCCTTTTGGATCTCAAAAATCGCGTTGGAATTATTCCATACGATGGAGAACCGTCAGCAGGCGTCGCTCCCTGGACACGATGTTGCGCAACAACAGATGCAGGCTATTCGACCGATGCTGCTCAAAGCCATGCTTTCCATCACGTGGACTTACTCTAGAGTATCCCCGGAGGTCTTGTCAAGATCCTGATCGACCCTCAGCAAATCCTTTAATGAAGCGAACTTCTCGTTGATCAGCTTCTGTTTTTTTGTCTTTCGTGATAGTTATCACCGAGGACTCTTATGATTCCCGACAGCATGGTCACGGACTACATGAATTCAGAAAGGTTGAAAGATGAATCCAGTGTCCGCCTTTGGTGAGACGGGGAAATGAGTGAAGAAGGTATTGGAAGCATTGGCCATTATGTAAAACCCGGGTTGGCCGTTTCCCTCCAGGAGGAATCCGGTGAGGCACTGGCGGCCACTATCGAAGCTCTCTCTCCAAGGAGCATCTCGTTGAAGCTTTCCAGACCCACCCCAGAACCGTCCTTCAAAACTGGAGACCGAGTCTGGATGAAATACTGGGATGAAGGAGCCACGGTCTATCGCTGGGAAACACGGGTTGCAGAAATCCAGGGACCTGAGAATCAGAAAGTGGTCCTTTCCATAGGCAACAAAGAAGTGCTCGTGCAGCGGAGAAAATCCTATAGAATACGCCTGCAAATCCCCTTCTCTCTCACCGTAGTTGATGCTGTCGACACCGAACTGATCGGCGCCAAGGCTCTTGAATGCACAACCATAGATGTGAGCGTGGCGGGCTTGGCATTTGACACCGATCTTTCACTGAAAGTGGGGGATAAATTGGCGCTGTGCCTGAATCTTGATCCGTCACTGCAGGTGAATGCGGTGGGATGGGTGGTGCGATCTGAACCCACCAAACGCAAGGAATACCAACATGGAACGATCATGACGAAGGTCATCAACTTCGTTGCTGTGAACTTTCTTCAGTTAGAGGCAGAAGAACAGAACCACCTTCTGCGCTTCCTCCAATCCAAAATGAGCGAGTAGCCCTAGAACCAATGATCTTGGCGGACTTTTCCAAACGGAGTCACGAGCTTGAGATCATCGACGCCCCCCACCTCCTCAGCTCTTCGGAGTGGCGTGTGATTCTTCGAGAGCTCCGGATCGTCAATCGCTGGCTCGGTGGATCAAGAGCAGCCTTGCAGGAAATCAAACCTTTAATTCAGGAAATCGCAGGGGAGAAAACCAACAAGCGCCTGGTGGAGATCGTTGACCTGGGCAGTGGTTCCGGGGACATCCCGGTGGCTTTGGTGACCTGGGCAAGAAGAGCGGGATATTCTCTCCGCGTGCTGGCCGTTGACGTGGACCCCACGGTCTGCAGAATCGCTCGCCGCCAAACTCTCCATTTTCCCGAGATCACCGTCCTGCAAGGTGATGTGAGCAGGCCCCCTTTGAGGGAGAGGGGCTGTGATCTCATTCTCTGTTCCGCTTTTCTGCATCATTTCACCGATTCGAAGATCGCCACCCTGCTCAGATCCCTTCTCCTCACAACTCGAAAAGGCGTGGTGATCAGTGATCTGCATCGTCATCCCCTGGCTTATTGGGGTATTCGTCTCTTCACCTGTTTATTCTCGCGCTCAAAAGCGGTCCGCAAGGACGGGCCTCTGTCGGTGCTAAAAGGCTTTCGGCGTCCCGAGGTTAGGGCTATTCTGGACGCTGCAGGTGTCGGGCGGGCCAGGGTCAAGTGGCGTTGGGCCTTCCGGTATGTGGTTTTCATTTCAGCAAGGCCTTCTTGCCACCCTAACCTGGTAGGATAACGCAGTTCATGAGAATATTGCTGATCGGTGTCTCATCCCTGCTGACCCTCTTATTTGTCTACAGCCTGTGGAATTGGGACAGCTCTCCTCCAACGGTCCAATGGCGTGAGGCTCCCTCGGCGATAGGAAAGGACAGCCGGATCAGCCTGGAGATCCAGGACCAGGGCAAGGGTCTTCAGTGGTTGGAGGTGGCCTGGGTCCGTTCCGGAGATCGTCACATCGTGGTGTCGGAAACCTATGAAGCCCCATGGTCCTGGCAGCAAGGGATGACCCAACGTTCCCTCGACTTGTCGGTGGGTAGCTCACTTCCAGAAAGTGTGCTTTCTGAAGGAGAATTTTTACTGGAAGTTCGAGTTCGTGATCAGTCCGATCTTTGGTTCTGGGAGAACGAAATTTTCGAACAGCGTTCATTCAACCTGGACCTCACCCCTCCTAAGATTCAGACCCTTTCCGGCCAGCACTACATCCGCCAGGGAGGATCAGAAGCCATCCTCTATAAGGTTTCAGAAGACACGGTGGCTTCGGGAGTTCAGGTGGGAGAGCATATTTTCAGGGGTTATCCCCTCCCCGAGCGGGGTCAGGGGACCCATCTCTGCCTGTTTGCCCTGGCCCACGACCAGGCTCCTGCAACCGCCATGTCAGTATGGGCGGAGGACGCGGCAGGCAATCGGAATCAGACCTCTTTCTGGAAAAAGGCGTTTCCGGTGAATTTCCGCAAACGAAACATCCAGTTGTCGGAGTCGATGATCAATGCCGTGGTGCCGGAGATTCTGGCCCACACGGACATATCCCAGGGAGAGAGCGTTCTTGAAACTTTTCTGGAGATCAACGGTCGTCTGCGGGAGATCAACCACCAACAAATCGAGGCGATTAGCCGCAAATCTGTGGGACGTCTCCTGTGGAGTGGGGCTTTCCTTCAATTGAGTAATTCTCAAGTCGAATCTGCTTTTGCAGACCATCGCACCTACTATTACAAAAGCCAGAAGGTGGATCAGCAAACCCACCTGGGCTTTGATTTGGCCACCGTCGCTCATGGAGCGGTGGAATCCGCCAACGATGGAATTGTTGTCTTCGCCGACTATCTCGGAATTTACGGAAATACGGTTCTCGTCGATCACGGCCTGGGGCTTATTTCCCTATACGGCCATCTCAGTAGCATTGAGGTCCAGGAGGGACAGGGGATCACCAAAGGTGCCATTCTCGGCCGCACCGGACAAACCGGGCTGGCCGCTGGAGATCATCTCCATTTCAGCATGATGTTGCAGGGGGTCCAAGTCAATCCCCTGGAGTGGTGGGATGAACGCTGGGTGGACCAGCACATTCTTGTCAAAGCCCTAGTGGAAACTGAAGAGGGAGAAGAGAGTCGTCGTGGGGCTGCGGATTTATTTGACCCTTCGTAAAAGGCTGTGTCGCTTACTGTGAGCCAGAAGATCCTGGTAGTGGTCAATCTCCTCTACAATTCGGCTTTGGGACTGGTTCAGCCGGCTGAGGTCCAACTCGATCTGTTCGAGTTCCGCCTGCAGGATGCGAATTCGCAATTCGATGGGGAGAGTGTCTTCCAAGGATAAGTGCTTCTGTTTCATGGCTTGTCGCTAGGAGCATAATATCCTTTGCGGTGGGTCACTTTCAACCCGGAGCGCTTCATGCGAACCTTTACTTCTCGGAATGATCCATCGCGACGGGGGTTGGTTGAGACATAACCGAGAGCGAACTGATTCTTAATTCCTCGGTTAATTCGCCTGAATGCTTCTCGGATCTTCTGTAAGTCCACGTTGGAGTTAAAAAATAGGCCCCCTGTACCCTCGGCGAATTTCTTGAGTTTTCCGAAATCAGAATCAAATCTGGCGCTTCGCACCCCGATCCCATAGATTACGACGTCTTGCTCCTGAGCGACCTTGAGGGCTTCGTTGTCGCGAGTCATGCTCTGAGTATCGGCTCCATCAGACAAGATGACCAGCATCCTTCGACCTACCTCATGACGGAGCAGCTCATTTACAGACACCCAAATGGCGTCATAAAGCTTGGTGGAACCACC
>JAZFTY010000047.1:0-2094 GCA_036446935.1 Acidobacteriota bacterium
GCCTCTGCCCCTCGGCATAGAGGGTGTCAAAGGCCAGGCTTGATTTTCCCGAGCCACTCAAGCCGGTCACGACGGTCAACTGATTCCGTGGAATGTCCAGATCGATGTTTTTGAGATTATTCTCGCGGGCGCCCCGAATAGAGATCTGCTTCATGGGTTAACCCTTTATTGTCGAGGAGTTGGCAGGTAAGGTCAACCCGGTTGTGCCCGCAGGCTAAAGCCTGCGGCTCTGTTGGAGCTAACGAGAGCAGTCAGAGCCGTGGGCTTCAGCCCACGGGCCCCCTTATTACTGGAGGGCGAGTTTTCGGCTGAGAAGACGGCCTTCTCGGACAAACTGGATTTCCAGCACTGCATCCGTGACCGCTTCCAGGCTCTCTCGAATGTCCAAATGGGAGGAAACGTCCCGGCCGTTGACCTGGGTCAGAACATCCCCTGCTTGAAATCCCACCTTGCTGGCGGGACTGTTGGGTAATACCGTTCGAACAAGAAGACCGTGCCCGTTGGGGCATTTAAAATATTTCGCCAACTGCGGTGTGAGTGGATCAACCACCAGTCCCAGATCCAGATGGGGGGGCAATACGATCCGATGGATCTTGACCTGCTCTTCCGGTCTTGCATTCTGGTTCCACAGTGAAGGAACCTCCAAACGCCAGGAAACCACCGGACGTTTGTCCTGGCGTTCGGTCAAGACAGCAGACATTTTGTGGAGCTTCCCTTCGCGAAGAACCGACAGATTCAGAGCACTCCCTGCACCTCTCCAGCGAATCGCCTGAGCCAGATCACGACGACTTTGGACCAGCTTGTCATCAATCCCCACGATCACATCACCGCTTTTCAACCCGGCCCTCTCTGCGGGACTTTCCGGGATAACTTTGTCGATCCGCAACTCCCCAACATCAAGATCAGGCATGATACCCAACCAGCCAGCCCGAATGTTTTTTCTCTCTGTTAAAATACGCCGGACCGAGGTGGCAACGACCTGAGAGGGTAGTACTTTCCAAACTCGAATCGTCTTGCTGAAAAGATGGGGATGACTTCGCTTCACAATGGCCACCAACTGGCCCTCTTCGTCCAGTACAAGACCACCTGCCACGGTGTAGCGGGCCGGCTTCACTCCGCCCGTGGGCACGATTTGCAGTTCTCGCTCAGGAAGTGATTCCTCCCCACTCAACTTGACCACACTCGGAGATGTGATCGTCCAGTCTGCGCCGGTCCAGGAAACAAATTGAAGTCCCTCCTCCTGGAAAGACGGACTGAACTTCAGGCCGTGTCCTTCAATGCCTCGAGACTCCAGAACCACCAGTGCAATCCGCTCATCCACCCCAACCAGTTGGGCCGAATGTTTCTTGCCGTCAAAGGTGGTCACCGAGACCTGGGCTCCCGGCATACTTAACTCCGGCCAGTAACTCCCCACATAGGATACGATGTGCCCTTGAGCATCGATGATCGCACCCTGTAGCTCCGCCTTTTCCTGAACGTGGATCTGAGGATGATAGCGGCTTTCATGAACCACTCCTGAGAACTCCCGATCGAGATAGACCCGGACCAGTGAATGTTTAAAATCCTTCTGGGCCTGAAGAGAAACAAGAGAGCAGAAGAACAAAAGGGCAAAGGAACAAGAGAACAAAAGAAAAGACAGATCCCTCTTCTCTCTTTTCTCTATTTTCTTTTTTCTATTTTCTGCCTGCACAGAACGCTCCTTAGTAGCTCGCATGTTCCAGGTAAAAATCGTGATTCAAATGGGTTGTCTGGATGCTGATTCGAGAGGGCAACTGCAAGATATACTCTGACTCAGAGGGACCGCTCAAAATCACATCCACATAAGGAGCAGGAACCTCACGGGCATCCAACCGTTGGAGATCATCGCCGGATAGGGACTCCTCCTGGACAACAGAAGGGGAAGCTACCATCACCTCCTGGGTCACCTGAGATTCCCTCACCCATAGAAAGCCCACCGAAAACAAGGTCACCAGAGCGAAAACGACAGCGGGTCTCCAGTTGGCCTGCCACCAGGAGACCGGATCCTCCGACAGCCTGCGATGAACCCGTGAAGAGAAATCGCTGGGGGATTCGACCGTCTCTCCCAGCAGACGG
>JAZFTY010000048.1:0-3731 GCA_036446935.1 Acidobacteriota bacterium
CACCAATGCGGCCAACGTCTACGGGGTTACGCCTCTCTCCCTGGCTTGCACCAACCGCAACGCCCTCATCGTCGATAAGCTTTTGAAGGCTGGAGCCAATCCCAACCTTGCTCAGGACAGCGGAGAAACTCCGCTCATGACCTGCACACGCACCGGCACTGTAGAAGGGGCCAGATCGCTGCTGCTCCACGGAGCAGACGTCAATGTGAAAACAGTCGAGAGGGGACAAACGGCCGTGATGTGGGCGGCGGCAGGTCAGCCCAGCATCGTCAGGATAATGGTTGAGCACGGAGCCGACGTGCATGCCCGCTCAAACCGACTGGGTCTTTATACCCCCAGAATTCCTGATGCCGCGAGTTCCAATCCCATCACCGGGACTCCTGTGCATCAGGGCTTCAGAGAGACGATCTATCACCCCAAGCTCAAGGGTGGCTTTACTCCCTTGATGTTTGCCGCCCAGACGGGGGATGTTGAGTCGGCCCGGATCCTACTGGCGGCAGGAGCGGATGTGAATGAAGGGACGGAGGAAACGGGCCCAGCCTTGCTTCTGGCTGCCTCTTATGGCCACCAGCACGTGGCTCTTTTACTTTTGGAGAAGGGAGCCGACCCCAACGCAACGGACGGCTATGGCATGACCGCCCTTCACTGGTCCCTGGAGGAAGGAGTGCTCGGCATGTCGGGAGGGCACACCCAAACCGACCCTTACTGGGTTCATCCGAACATGCCGGAATTGGTGAAGGCACTTTTGGAGAAAGGGGCTGATCCCAATGCTCGAATCCAACACGATTTCATGCCCTATCACATCCATCGCTGGGGCCGCGGCGCCCAGCAGGCACCACCCCAGGTGAGTCAAGCAGGCACCACCCCGTTCTTGTTCGCGGCGGCATCGGGAGATGTGCCCTCCATGCGGATTCTGCTGCAAGGGGGGAGCGACCCCAAAATTGCGACCTTTGATGGAACGACGCCATTGATGGTGGCAGCGGGGCTGGGCGTGAACCTGGGAATGAGAGGTTCCGATGGGGTTGGCGAGGTAATCCGGAGGAAGGCTCTAGAAGCCGTCCAACTCTTGTGGGCTCTGGGACACGACGTCAATGCCGTGGGTCCTGACGGTCGCAGGGCTGTGCACGGTGCGGCATTGTACGGATTGACGGAGGTCATTGACTTCCTGGCGGAAAAAGGTGCCGATCTGGATGCTCAGGATATGTGGGGACAGACGGCCATGAGCATTGCCCTTGCTGACCCTGACGGCTTGATCTATCGGCACCTCCCGAACAAGGGCCAGGATAGTACTTTCCGCCGCCGTGCGAAAAAAGACCAGAAGACGGCGGATCAGCTCCTCAGTTTGGGAGCCACTCCGTATATTCGCACCCATCGGGATCTGACGGGGTTCTAAGACCACAGACCACAGCCGGAGGACCGGCTGAAATTCCAACTTCCAAACTCAAAACCTGGAACCTGAAACTTGGAACCTGGAACGCGCGCGAAGCGCGCACATCAGGGTAGCACCCGAAACATATGCACAGTCTCCAACCCGGGGGTGTGCCATTCCGTATACTTCTCGACAAAGGTCTGGTGCACAGCTTCCCTTTCGGCCTCATCTGTAACGTGGGATACGGTTCGTTCGAATAATTGATTTCCGATCTTTAGACGGACGCGGGGATCACGCAGCACGTTGCGATTCCAGTATCGATTGTCTGGAAACTCCCCGCCCTGGTAATACGCGGAGAAGAGGTAGAGCTTGTCGTTGTAGATGGTGCAATAAGTGTTGACTGAGTGGGGGATGTAGTACCAGGTTCGAGTCTCCACGAAGATCTCCTCGACAGCTTCGGTAAAAGACCAATCGGTGACCGGTGTGGTGACAACTGCTCCAGTCAACCAAAACCCGGTGCTGCCATCCCGAGGTTCGTAACCGATGAAGCGCAGTGTGAGGAGTCCCAACACCAGGCAAACGACCAAGATGGATCCTCCCACGATCAACAGTTTTCTCATACCTCGTCTCCTCTGGAATCGTTAGGACTAAGGCTGAATTGGCCCTTCCGCCGGACGATCCACCTTCTTAACAACCGCGTGACCTTCGCTCTTCCAATCTCTGATACCGCAAAATTGCCCTGCTTGGTAGCCTGCCTGAGTAAATTGATCAGCAGCACGCGACGCGCGCCCTCCAGCCTGTCAGTAGAAGACGAGCTGGATATCCTTGGGAATGTCCTTCATCCGCATGTCCAGCTCCGCCATCGGGATGTGGATGGCACCGGGAATGGCACCGTTCTCTTCCAGTTCCCAGTCCTCTCGGACATCGATCAGAAGGAGTTTCTCGCCACTGTCCAGCTTCTGCTTCAGCTCGGAAATAGCGATGCGATCTGTTTCCGTTTGAAGAGCCCAGGTCGCACCTGGTGCCAGGGTCAGCATGATGACGGTTGCCACAAGACTGCTCACTAGTCGGTTGGTCATATGTACCTCCTCATTCGATTCAAAATGTTCTGCACTATCATTCTAAATGCTTCAGGAATGGATCACAATGGGGAAGAAGGAGACAGACAACAGACAACAGACAACAGACAGAAGTCAGGCGACTGCATAGTCCCGAGTTTCGGATTTCAGATTTCGGCTTTCGGCCAGTCTCTTGCTGTGGTCTGGGAGCTTCGGACAAACACCGATAATAGGATCATAGATCCTATTAAACCCAATATTTATGCTAAAATAGGACTAAATATCCAAGATTGTGGTCCAACCGGCGCAGTTGAATGTTCTTTCCCTTATCGTGGCCGCTCTCAGAGCGGTCTAAGCGGCCCTGGCCTGACAGTATCGATAACTACCCTAAATAGGTCTAAAAACACTGTTGCGGTCCAATATTGGCCGCGTATTAGGACCACAACCTCTCAACCGTGGTTCAAATCGAGCGAATAGTAGCTATTTCCCCTTTAGGGGACCCCTAAGGGACAGTCTTTTTTAAAATCGTCTTCTTTAAGAATCACCTCTTTACCCATCCTCATTTCTTGACCGCACCGCTGTCTTCTTGTACTTTACGGGTCAATCCAGGGAGGAATCACCATGGGAAAACAGGTTTGGATCGCCACTATATTTATCTTCGCCAGCATCAGCGTGGGCAACGCCCAGCAGACGGCGGACACGATTCTGCACAACGGCAAGATTCTGACCGTTGATGCCCAGTTCAGCATAGCCGAGGCGGTGGCGATTCTGGACAGCGAGATTTTAGCGGTGGGAACCAACACTGATGTTCTGAAGCTGGCCGGGCCCGACACCCTCAAGATGGACTTGAAGGGGAGGACGGTGACGCCGGGGCTGATCAATACCCACGTGCATCTGGAATCACCCAGAGACTATGGCAGAGATTTGCCTCCCCAGCAGCGCAGGCAATTTCCTTTGAACTTCAGAACGGTAAGAACCAAGGACGATGTCCTGAAGCAGATCAAGGACATCATTGCGGCCTTCAAGATCGAGCCGGGTGAGTGGGTCTACTTTTCCGCTCGGCCCAGGGGAGATCAGGCCGGGCTGATCTTTGACGATCTGGACCGGTGGGAACTGGACAAGGCCGCTCCCGATCATCCAATCGCTCTCTCGGTGGGGATTCCGGTCGTGAACATGATGCTGATCAACAGCAAGGCTATTGAAAAGCTGTGGAACAAGTACGGAGACTTCATTGAAACCTACGGGCGGTACTGGATTGACGAGTCGGGCAAACCCGATGGACATCTGGAGGCTCCGGCCGTCCG
>JAZFTY010000049.1:0-2343 GCA_036446935.1 Acidobacteriota bacterium
GATGGCGGCGAAACCATCGTGCTCTCTTATCGGATCATCGAGGAGGGGAACGTACGCAACCACGTTGCGCTTCGTTCCACCGATGGGGGCAAAACTTTCGGCGACGTGATTCGAATCAGTGATGATGGCTGGGTCAGCCACGGTTGTCCCCACGCTGGCATCTCCATCGTTGCCGATAGCAACGATGGACTCCATGCGGTCTGGTGGACCGGTGGCCGCAGCGAAGAGGAGGCCGGTATCTATTACACTTACTCCGGGGACGGTGGCAGGAGTTTTGCTCCCCGGCAGCTCATTTCAGAAGCTCCTCCCTACATCGTGATGCATACCCAGGTGACGGTGGACAAAGACAACACGCTTTATGCTACCTGGGTGAATGTGAAGGATGAGAAGCCCCACATCTTCGTTGCCCACCGAAGGACAGGAGAAGAGGAGTGGAGTGAAGGCTATCAGGTGAGTGATGGCACTTTGCATAACTTCTTTCCCGTGGTGACGGTAGATGACCAGAACGTTTATGTGGCCTGGACCGAGAGGAAGGAAGAGGGTTCTCGAGTCAAGCTAAGGACGGCGCCCTTGCTGGGGAGTTAAGGCGTGTAGGGGCGCACAGCCGTGCGCCCTCTTTAAGGCAGATGCCTGGCTCACGCAGCCGGTCCGGGCGAACCAGGCTCAATGCTGATGCGCTTCAGAGGGGCTGGCCCCGATCATATCAGCGCCGTCAAAGGGTATCCCGTCCCGGTTGCAGTCCACGGGGTGCCATCCACCTCTACTGAAGTAGGATTCGACGTGAATGATGGAGCGCCGGATCCGCACGGGAACCAACAGTTTCGTGTTTTCATCAGCCCAGAAGCCCTCCACTTCGACCGGTGCTCCGGCGTACTTGATCAGGTTATGGGGATTCCCGTGTTGACTGCCCCGCTGGATATCCCCGCCCCCTAGCGGATTGCAAGACAGGACGGCGGTAATCTGGCCACGAGAAAAGAGAGCTGCCGGTTGCCCCCCTTTGAGGCACATCTCGAGGCAGTTTTTCTGGATGGTGCCGTCCGCCATGACGTGATCCAGCTCCGTGTTTTTCCAGGACCCCGTCAGCGCTTTTCCCGTGGAGGCACAGTTGAGATCAATGACGGTACCCCGAACGGTGACCCTGTCGGGGAGCTCCGTCTGGGCCTTGATACCCGCCCCAAAGAAGGACACCGCCAAAACCGTGATGGCGAACACCCACACCGTAAGCCCGAAACTGCCTGGATTTTGGAATCTCATTTCTTTGCTCCTTTGCAATGAATTCCTTGTATCCTAATGAAATCTGAAATGGAAAACCACAGTTTGTCCCTTACCGGGGTAAGTCTGGCACCACAAACTGATACTTTTCAATGCATTAGCGAAATATCAGCAATCATTCCGAAAAATTCACTCCTCCCACAAATAAGGTTGACAAGGAGTGAGTAAGTGCATTCTAATACCTACAGACCCATAAGGTAAAATGTAGACCTGATTTACAGGTAAAATCTAGCGTGTTTTTCAATACTCCAGGAGGGATAGCATGAGATCACGATTTTCATTGACGCTCGTGGCACTGGCCAGCGGTTTGTTGATTCTGTCCGGATGCAGTGGAACCCGAGGAGACGATACCGTTGCAACAACGATTACTTTTAACGAACCGGTGACGGTGGGAGCTCTTGAGCGAAATCCCGCTGATTCCTTTCTCCGGGTGGCTCCTAATGGCGATGTGCTTTTGAGCTGGACGGAGCAGGAACCGGGAGCCGAGGCCGATGGTCGAAACTTTCTGATTGCCACCGTCGACAGCGAGGGCAACCTGTCCAGTGAAGTCCGGCAGATGAATGACCGGCCGGGTGAACTCTCCAGCCATGGAGGTGAAAATGTGGCCAAGTTTGCTGTGAATGCCGATAGTGGCATAGCGGGAGTCTGGACCACCCGAGGACCCGACTATCATACCGGGAACATTTGGTACGCCCACGGTGAAGCAGCGGGATCCTTTGACCCTGCTGTGAGGTTGAATGACGACGAGTCCAACCAGTGGAACCACGCTTTTTCCGCCCTGGCCACCAACCCCGACGGGAAGATGTATGCCGCCTGGATGGACGGGCGCAATCGCGGGATTATCGGTTTTGACAACAGTGATCCCACTAAGATCAACAAGAGGGTCTATGACTTGCCTAACTCTCAGCTCTTTATGGGGGTGTCCGAAGACGGCGGAGCAACCTGGGGCCCCAACTATCCCATCTCCGATTTTAATGTCTGCTCCTGCTGCCGGCCCACCATCGTCTTCGTGGATGAAGGTGAGACCATGGTCATGTCCTACCGGCTTGTGAGGGATGACTATCTGCGTGA
>JAZFTY010000050.1:0-4205 GCA_036446935.1 Acidobacteriota bacterium
AGCGTTGGGCCCTCATGAGGCCAAAAAAATGCACATCTTGGGGGCAAGGGATTACTTTTTCGATACCGCCCTGAAAAGCTGGTTCTTCAGCACATTCTTGAATTTAGTGCCCGTTGAAAGGGAAGAAACCTCACTGGCAGGATTGCGGATGGTGAAGTCTATTTTGTCGGGCGGGGAATCCGTACTGATTTTCCCGGAGGGCACCCGTTCTCGGACAGGCCAACTGCAAGAGTTCAAGCCAGGTGTCGGCTTGATCGCCCAGGAATTGGGAGTGCCGGTTGTCCCTGCTTATATTCAGGGGACCCACCGGGCGATGCCTGTGGGCAAGGCTCTCCCTCACCGCCGCGGAATCGAAGTGTTTTTCGCCCCTGTAATTCTTGTCGAAACGGCCCCCCCGGCCGGCTCAGGAGGAAGCAACAACGATGAGCGCTATCGACAACTGGCGGAGGAGGTGCGCTCCGGTATCGCAGGTCTCGCCAGGGATTCGGACACCCGAACAGCGAATCAGTGAGAGGTCGAAGGAATTCCTATGACAGGCCCGCATTTCTCACACCTGATCGTCACGAAACGCAGTCAGGCCGGATCATTGCGTCGATGCAGTAGAGGGGGTGTGAGAAGTGCGGGCTAGCCCGACGGCAGCCTTTTTCGATGTCGATGGCACCATTCTCGAGGGAAACATCGTCCGCTATTATGCCTACCTGCGCACCTGCAAAATGAACCGCCTACAAAAGGCTTTGTGGATCACCTTGTTTCTTCCCAAGGTTCCCTATTACATGCTGCTCGATGCGTTTAGCCGTCGTCGTTTCAGCCAGGCCTTTTATCGCAACTATATAAACCTGAGCCCGACTCAGCTGGACGGCTTGGCTCAAGATCACTTCAGAGCACTCATGCAGCCTCGCATTTACCCCGGGTCCCTCGATCAGCTGCGACAGCATCAGGACCGCAACGACTTGATCGTTTTGGTGACCAATTCTCTTGAGACCCTGGTCAAGCCGCTGGCCGACCAGATTCGGGCCTCGGCCACGCTAGCGCCGCGCTTGCGCCAGCAAGACGGCGCTTTCACGGGGGAGTTGGAAGGAGGCCCACTGACCGATCGGAGTAAAGCTGAGGCCATTGTTTCCTTTAGCAAGGAACGCCAGCTGGATTTGTCGAGGTGCTATGCTTACGCTGACAGCCTGGACGACATCCCGATGCTGGAAACCGTAGGACATGCCAGGGTGGTGAACCCAGGAAGAAGGCTGCGAAAAATCGCCCTGGCGAAAAATTGGAAAATCCTGATCTGGAACCTTGGGGAGAACAAGAAAGAACGCAGCTCTTGAAAGTATGGGCCATTCAATACATCAAGAGCGTTCCCCGCTATGCGGTGGTGCGCTCACTGGGAAGCCGCTGGCCGCGCGTAGCCACCTCCCCGTTCGCCTGCATCCGCCTTGGCCGGATTGAGCCACCGAGTCTGCCCGGGAGTGAGTGGGTTCGAGTGAGACCCATTCTTAGCGGCATCTGCGGTTCCGATCTGGCCACGATTACCGCCAAAGGCAGTCTCTATTTTTCCCCATTCACCTCGAGCCCGTTTGTTTTAGGTCACGAGGTGGTCGGAGAGATCGTCGAGGCGGGAAAGCAAGCAGGGGCCCCGAAAGAAGGAGACAGGGTGGTGCTGGAACCACCCCTGACCTGCGAAATTCGGGGTATTACCAGAAAGTGTGAACCCTGCCAGACGGGGAACAGCTCTCTTTGCGTGAATTTCAATGGAGGCAACATTTCACCGGGGATCCAGACCGGCTATTGCCGGGATACGGGTGGCGGTTGGAGTGAGAGCTTTGTGGCTCACTCCAGGCAACTCCACCCGGTCCCTGACCAACTTACCAACGAACATGCCGTGATCGCGGAGCCACTGAGCTGTGCGTTGCAGGCCGTGCTCAAGGCCCCATTGACAGAGGATTGCACGGTCCTCATTCTGGGATGCGGCTCCATGGGAGTCCTCACGCTGGCAGCAATCCGAGGTGTGGGAAGTGCCTGTCGCGTTGTCATGGTAGCCAAACACCCCCACCAACGGGAGGTCGCCGATCGTCTGGGCGCCGACGTTGTGGTTCAAGCAGGAGAGCCTTACCCAGAACTTGCTCAACTTCTAAACGCCCGCTTGTATCAGCCGGAGTTTGGAAGGCCCACTGCAATTGGAGGTGCCGATATCTGCTTTGACTGCGTGGGGTCAGGACGGACCCTTGACGACGCCCTGCGGTTTACGCGCGGCGGGGGCTCGGTTATTCTGGTCGGCATGCCGGGTATCCCGCGAAATATCGACTGGACAGCGATTTGGCACAAGCAGCTCGTGGTGAAAGGCAGCTACACTAGCGAGCCCGCCACCTTCCGGCGGGCGCTGGAGTTGTTGGTTGCCCAGAGGGATAGCCTGGCCGGCATCGTGGGAGCAAAGTTTCCGCTGAAGGACTATCGGGCCGCGGTCCAGTGTGCCCTGAACACAGGCCAGTCGAAAGTCACCAAAACGGTGTTTCAATTCGAGTGACCATGAGTAACGACTGCATCTATTACACAAAGAAGGGCGAGAAGCTGTTGTTTCACTACGCGGAAAACTTCTTATACGAGGAGGTGCCCGAGGGAACCCGCGTTATTTATGCCCCGCCGCCTTTGGAAGCCATCACGGCCGTCAAGGCTGCGACGGAGCAAGCCATCGAGAATCCCCTGGGATGCCCACCTCTCTCGGCACAGCTGAGGCCAGGGATGAAGGTAACGATTGCTATCGATGACCTCTCGTTGCCCCTGCCTCCGATGCAAAGGCCGGATCTGCGTCAGCTGATCCTGGAAGTGGTGTTGGAAAAACTGGCCAGTGGCGGGGTCACCGACATCCACCTGATCATAGCAACGGGCTTGCATCGAAGAATGACAGAGGCGGAAATCCGCCACTGTGTCGGGGCAAAGGTGCTTGCTGCCTTTTATCCCGATAGATTGTACAACCACGATGCGGAGGATAAGGAAAACATCGAGCACCTTGGAGAGACGGAAAAGGGGGAGATCGTTGAGATCAACAGCCGGGCAGCCCAATCCGACCTTCTCATCTATGTCAATATGAACCTCTCCAGCATGGACGGTGGAAACAAGTCTGTTCTCACTGGACTCTCCACCTACCGCAGCCTGAAGCATCACCACAACGTTCATGCCCTCATGCACTCCCAATCCTATATGCATCCTCCAAGCTCGGAACTGCATCATGTGCTGGGTCGCATGGGGAAGGTCCTTGAGGAGAGCCAGAATATTTTCCACATCGAAACCACATTGGACACCAACACCTTCCCCAAGGCTTTCGGTTTTCTCCAAAAACAGGAACGCCACCTCAATGCATTCGATAAGTTCAACTTGCATGTGAGTAGAGGGGTTCTGGCGATGACCCCGGCCTCGGTCAGGCGCAGGGCTTTCATGCAGATGCGGGCCCCCTACGGGATGACCAGCATCCAGGCGGGCAGGAACGACTCGGTGCATGAAAAGACTCTTGAAAATGTATTGAAGCAACAGGTCGTGCCGGTTGAAGGGCAGTCCGATGTACTCCTGGCGGGAGTTCCCTATATCGGTCCCTATAACGTCAATTCCATGATGAACCCTCTGTTGATCGTGAACCTGACGGCGGGTTACCTCTTTAACCTCTATATCGGAAAGCCGTTGGTCCGTAGAGGTGGGGTTATGATCCTCTTTCATCCGCTGGAACGAATGTTTCATCCCCTTCATCATCCCTCCTATATCGAGTTCTTCGATCGTGTCCTGACCCAGACCAAGGTGGCCGCTGAGATCGAGAAATATGAAGAGGAGTTCGCTTGTAACGAGCGCTATATTGACCTCTACCGCAATTCTTACGCTTACCACGGAGCCCACCCTTTTTACATGTGGTACTGGGGGTGCTATGCCATGGAGTATTTGAGCAAAATCATCGTGGTCAAGGCCCGGGATCAAGAGGTTGCTACTACCCTCGGATTCGATACCGCAAAGAGCCTTCCGGAAGCCATTGAGATGGCACAGTCCGCACTCAGCCAGAGGAGTGTTTCCATCACCCAGTTCCACTGGCCCCCCTTATGGCTATGCGAAGTTTCGTAGCCCCTGCACTTCTTTGAAACTTGTTTCCCCTAAAGGCATCTTTAGCCGGGAGTATGCATCATCCCGGCTAGCCTGCAATCTAGAAGAGGAGAAATCTATGTTCAGACATCCGA
>JAZFTY010000051.1:0-13698 GCA_036446935.1 Acidobacteriota bacterium
GCTGGTGCTCCAGTTGATGTCTGGCCATTTCCTGCCCTTGACCGTCAAAGATCATAAAACGGGTGCTGGTTGTCCCTTGATCTACCGAGCCGACGTACTGACCCACCGCGAATCACTTCCTTTCAGGAATCAAAAACCAACGATCGAATTCAGCAATGCACCCAAAAGAGTCACCTGCCAAGCGACCGCCCTCTTGGTAGCCTGGTTCAACTGCTGAACGAATCCTCCGACTCCGGCGGAAACCAGTGCCGCGTTCGGTTACACACTCCACAGACGGACAGCATGACCGGCACTTCTACCAAGACCCCAACCACGGTGGCCAGGGCCGCGCCGGACTCGGGCCCGAATAGTGCGATGGCGGTTGCTACCGCCAATTCGAAGAAATTGCTCGCCCCGATCAGAGCGCCCGGAGCCGCTACGGCGTACTCCACCTTGAAAAACTTCATCAGGCCGTAGACGAGAGACGAGTTAAAATAGACCTGAACGATGATCGGGACCGCGATCAAAGCTACGTGGAAAGACTTGTTGACAATGTTGTCCGCCTGAAAAGCAAAAATGAGGACCAGCATTGCCAAAAGGGCCGTGGTAGTCACAGGTGCAAACTTCGGCAGGAGCTCTTTCTCGAACCACTTCTGTCCACGCCTTTGGATCAACACCGTGCGCAGGATCATGCCCACCGACAGGGGAATCACAATAAACACGACAACCGAATAAAGCAACACCTTGAAGGGAACGGTCAGTGATGAGACGCCTTCCACCAAAAACTGAACGATCGGGATGAAGAGAAGCAACATAATCAAGTTGTTCACAGAAACCTGGACCAGCGTGTAGGCCGGATCGCCGTCGGCAAGGTAGCTCCAGACGAATACCATCGCCGTACAGGGAGCAGCCGCCAGAATGATACAGCCGGCTATGTACTGCTCTGCTTCGACCGGGTCAATCCAGGAAGAGAACACCCAGCGAAAAAACAGGGTAGCGACGAGGGCCATCGAAAACGGTTTGACCAACCAGTTGACGAAAAGTGTGATGAGAAGGCCTCGCGGTTTCTTTCCGATGTTCTTCACCACGCGGAAATCCACCCGCATCATCATTGGAGTAATCATCAGCCAAAGGAGAACTGCTATGGCTAGATTCACCTGGCTCCCTTCGGCAAACTCGATGCCTCTAAGCCATCCCGTCACAGACGGTGCACCCTGGCCAAGGAGTACACCAGCGATCATGCACAGCCCAACCCAAAGTGACAGGTAACGCTCGAAGAAGCCCAACCGTTTCTTCAACGGTTCAGCCGATAGTCGATTGATCCGTTCAGCCATTCGAACCACTCCTTCACTTCTCCTTGAGACCACGGGTCATTACGAGGTTGGACACCGCCCACTTCGCTGCCCCAAGGAGGAACTTGAGCTCCTCAACGCTGGTTTGGGCTAATGGGGATTGCGGGCGATCTCTGTGCCCCTCGTCTCGCAAGACCCATCCGTAAATGTTCCCGTATTTAGAAAATCGAGTACTATGGGTCAGGGAACTGATCTGGGTTGTTGGTAAACAGGGCGTCTACATCAAGAGTGTAGAGGTAGTAAGCCATCTCCGCTCGAACGTTCCAGAATCCCTTACCCACCTCGGAGGATCGAAACGTATAGGGGGTGATACTCAGTCCCGCGTTGCGAGCCCAATCCACAAGGGCAGGATTGCCCCGGAGGATGCTCTTGTCCAGCCCGATACCTACGGCAAACTCCTTGACCTTCTGAAGTCCAGCCGGGGAGAGCCACTGCCTGTTGCGTTCTCCCACCAGCATGACCAGCGGCAAAGCAACTTTCATTTTCCCCGCCATTTTCTGCAAACTGTCAGCACTGAAGGATTGAATCACGACGGGCGTTTCCGGATCTGCACCGAGCTGATCCAGGCCATGCCTCTGGAGTTCATCCATTACCAGCCGTTCCATGTCAAAGCCATGCAGACCGTAGACCTCAGGGGTCTTGATTTCGGGAAACAGACCCGCCTTACCCCGAATCTCCTGGATGGCCTCCTGCCAGGTAGGAATCCGCACACCCGAAAATCTTTTGTGGAACCAGGAACCGGCATCCAGTCGTTTGAGTTCCTCCAGGGTGAAGTCGTAAACGAACCAATGCTTCTCACTCACTCCGGAGTGACTTACTTCGCGATAACGATCGGGAAAAATTTCTTCGATGTTGGTGGTGCGCTCCAGGGTCAAATCATGGAGACACACCAAAACACCATTCTTGGTGATCTGTAAATCCTGCTCGACGTAGTCAGCGCCCTGCTCAATCGCCAACCGGTAGGCCTCCAGCGTGTGCTCGGGAGCATCCTCGGAAGCCCCCCGGTGGGCGACCAGAGTTTTCTTGGTGTACTGGGCAAAAGTCTCAGTCGGCAGGCAATCGATCACAAGCAGAGCAATCCAACTGCTTGTGATCGCCCCCGCTAACAAGGTCACCCTTCTCAGGCTAAATTCCGCCATCGCTTAACCCGGATGGATACAAACTGCCTAACCCGGACTATGCTGAAAAGACTATCAGGAGTTAAATCGCTCTTCGGCTGCCTCCCAGTCGACGACATTCCACCAAGCATTGATGTAGTCGGCTCGACGGTTCTGGTAGTTGAGATAGTAAGCATGTTCCCAGACATCCAGACCAATGATGGGGATTTTTCCTTCCATCAGAGGGCTATCCTGATTGGCTGTGGACACGACCTGCAGATCCTTTAACAACCAGGCCCATCCTGAACCGAATCGTGTCATGCCAGCAGCGGCAAACTTTTCCTTGAATGCTTCAAAACCGCCGAAGCTGCTCTTGATGGCTTCCCCAAGTTTTCCTACCGGCTCACCACCTTTACCGGGTCCCATAATCTGCCAGAACAGGGAGTGGTTGGAGTGGCCGCCGCCGTTGTTTCTCACCGCCGTGCGAACGTTTTCTGGAACGGCAGAGCAGTTATTGGCCAACAATTCTTCAAGACTCTTACCCTCGAGTTCCGGTGTCGATTCGATGGCTTTGTTGAGATTGGCGACGTAAGCAGCGTGGTGTTTGCCGTGATGGATTTCCATGGTCGCCTTGTCGATATGAGGTTCCAGGGCCTCCGAAGAATACGATAAATCAGGAAGAGAAACAGACATGATGTCCCCTTTCGTTTTGTTGTGTTTGTCGAGTCCGCTTGAGACCATATCAAGCCCGGACCACTTCAGCAACCTCGGAGCGCCCTTCGGGCGCGTCTCAGGTTCCCAGTCCCAACAATGGTCTGCGGTCTGTTGTCTATTGTCTGTTGTCTGTTGTTAGCGGGTCTGTGGTCTGCGGTCAGGAGGTCAGGAGGTCAGGAGGTCAGGAGGGTCAGGGCCTGTTGTCAGGCCTGTTATCAGCCCCCACTATACTCCGCAGGGCCGCCGCATAGGCAGCGTGAGTGGGATCGTCAAAGAGGACAAAGCGCACCACCTTCGGTTGGTGATTCTTCTCCAGGAAAGAGAGAACCGTGTTGAGGGCGGTTCCAGCGGCCAAATCCACCGGATAGCGGTAAGCTCCCGTGGATAAGGAGGGAAATGCAACACTCCCACAGCCGTTTTCGATGGCCAGCTCGAGACTCCTTTGATAGGCGCTGGCCAGCTTTTCCTCCTCGCTGCGCAGCCCGCCGCTCCAAACCGGCCCTACGGTGTGGATCACGTGTTGGGCCACGAGATCACCCGCACCCGTGATCACGGCATCACCGGTAGGACAGCCCTGAGGATATTTTTGACGCGTCTCGGCCATGATGCTCGGCCCTCCAGCCCGGTGAATGGCCCCATCGACGCCCCCGCCTCCGGCCAGCCGACTGTTGGCGGCATTGACGATGGCATCACTCTCTTGCCTGGTTATGTCACCGGTCACCAATTCCACGGTACAGGTTCCTATCTTCACTTCCATTTACTCATCCAGCAAACGTGCTACCACGGCTACATCGTTGGTGGGAAGTTTGCAAACATAGTCTTCGCAGATGTAGGCAGTGGCTTTGCCGTCAATCTGTCGCAGGCTATCCAGAATCTCCAGACTGGCGTTCAGGCGCTGATGAGCAGGACCCCCATCGGCTAGAACGAGGATTTTGTTGGGAATGAACCGCTTGTGGACCTCGCGCAGAATCGCCTTAGTATCGGGCGAATCTCTCTGACCTGCAATGAGAATCTGTTTGGGCTTATCCAGATAAAAATTGACCGCCGCCATCATCTGAGGCATAGCGTGGGGCGTAGTGAGCAGCCTCCTCTCAAAGGCTTGAATCGACCGCTGTGCCATCTCTCTCCACGTCTTGTTCCCCGTCATTTGAGACAGACGGAGCAAATTCAGGACCGCGATGGAGTTGGGCGAAGGCTCAGCACCATCGTAGTCTTCCTTCATGCGGATCAAAATCGACGGATCCTCTCCCGCCGTACTGTAGAAGCCTCCGTTGTCAGAGTCCCAGAAAAGTCGATTCTGGGTTTCGGTCAGTTCCATGGCCAGGATAAGCCAGCGGCCGTCCAGTGAAGTTTCGTACAGATCCAGTAGCCCTTGAATAAAAAAAGCGTAGTCGTCTACCAAGCCGTCGATGGCCGCTTCCCCTTCTCGATAACGTCTTTTCAAACGCCCAGTTTTCGGGTCATAGAGCTTTTCGGTGATGAGTGTGGCAGCCCTTTCAGCGGCTCTGAGATATTTCTCCTCCTGCAAGACCTGGTAACCTCTGGCTAGCGAGGAAATCATGAGACCGTTCCAGGCTGTGAGAACCTTATCATCCAGACCAGGACGAGGCCTTCTCTCCCGGGCCTTCAGAAGTTTCTCCCGGCTCTTCTCGAAGACGTCCTGCACCTCCTCTTGAGACTGGCTCACCTCTCCTGCTGCGATAAACAACAAGTTCTGTTTCTTAAACTCCCCAAAGACGTCCCTCTCGACATTGCCGTCCTTTTGAACTCCATAGTACTCACTGAAGGGGGTTGCAACTTCTCCTAGAAGCTCGACGATCTGCTGGTAGGTCCAGACGTAGAATCGACCCTCGACGTGCTCGTCGGGATGCTCATGGCTGACGGCACTATCGGCATCCTCCGCTGAATAAAAACCCCCTTCTTCCCCGGTCATGTCCCGCAACACATAATCGAAGATACCCCGCGCCACTTCCTGAAAGAGAGGATGACCGCTGATCTGATAGGCGTCCAGATAAGAGCTGGCAAGCTGAGCCTGATCGTAAAGCATCTTCTCGAAGTGAGGGAGAAACCAACGGTCATCCGTCGAATAGCGATGGAAGCCCCCACCGATGTGGTCGTGAATCCCTCCTTGAGCCATTTTCTCCAGTGTCCGCGCTGTCATTTCAAGAGCCTGCATCTGCCCGGTGCGGTCATGGTACCTCAACAAGAAGTTGAAATTGACAGGTCGCGGAAACTTGGGAGCTCCTCCAAAGCCTCCCTGAACGGAATCATAGTTGGCTTCGTACCATTCATAAGTGCGGTCAAGCAGTTCCTTCTCCAATTTCAGGTCGCCGTCTCCCTGAAAATCCTCGAAAGCTCTGAGCTGGTCGGTGATTCTCCCGGCCGATAGTAGAATGGCTTCCCGATTGTTTTGCCACTCGTCGGCAACCTTGAGAAGCAGGTTCTCGAACCTCTTTGGAGGCAAGTAGGTGCCCCCGAAGAAGGGCTCCAGTTCCGGGGTCACCAAGACCGACATGGGCCAACCCCCACTACCCGTGGAAGCCTGTACGAAAGCCATGTAGACCTGGTCCACGTCCGGCCTCTCTTCTCGATCCACTTTGATATTGATAAAGTGCTGGTTCATGATGGCGGCGATTTGAGGATTGGAAAAGGATTCACGCTCCATCACGTGACACCAATGACACGTCGAATATCCGATGGAAAGAAAAATAGGCCTGTTCTCTTTTCGAGCCTTGCTGAACGCTTCCTCTCCCCAGGGATACCAGTCAACCGGATTTCTGGCATGCTGCAACAGGTAGGGGCTCTTCTCGTGAATCAGGCGATTGGGCTCACGCTCTTGCTCCGGGACCGAGCTCTGAGCTGCCGGAGAAAGGTCGGAAGAGCCGGCAGGTGGTTCTTGCGCTTCAACGGAACCGGCAAGGCGGTTTCGCATCCCCAGTGCGACGAACACCAGAATGAGGAAAACCGCAGCACCCAAGAGACCGAACTGTTTGGATCTCATATTCATTCCTTTGGGGCTTTTCTCCTCCCGTCTGATCACTTAGAATATCAAGATTCTGTAAGAGATTCAGAAGTTTCCTTACACTAGGAACCTGTCCGAGTCCTGGAGAGGTTGCGCGAATGGGGCTTGGGTGAGCAGATCGAGGAACGACATCGAAATGAAATGGTTCTGGCTCATAGCAACTTCCCTGAGTTCCTTGTTGCTTCTCGCCACCACACCGTCACTTTCCTCGGCCCAGCTCCCTTCACCCATTGAGGGCCGGATCCTCGATTACATCGATTCCACCACTGAAGAAGCTATTGCCTTGTTGGAGCAGGTAGTCAATATCAACAGTGGCACCATGAACCAGGAAGGCGTGCGTGCGGTGGGACAAGTTTTCCGGTCTGAACTGGACGCCCTCGGATTCCAGACCCGCTGGATTTCGATGGACCGTGTCGACCGGGCCGGCCACCTCATCGCTGAACGAAATGGAAATCGTGGCAAGAGTCTCCTTTTGATTGGACACCTGGATACGGTTTTTGAAAAAGACAGCCCATTCCAACGATTCGAGCGTTCTGGCACCATCGCCAAGGGTCCTGGGGTCGAGGACATGAAGGGTGGAAACGTGGTCATTCTCTACGCTCTAAAAGCGCTGCAAGCCGTTGGAGCGTTGGAAGATACCAGCATCACAGTCTTCTTGACCGGCGACGAAGAAGACACAGGTGATCCGCTCAGTCTCAGCCGCCGTGATCTGCTCGATGCCGCACGTCGCAACAGCGTGGCCCTGGGCTTTGAAGGTGGGGTTGGGGGTATCGGCACCGCCACCGTAGCTCGCCGCGGGTTTACCGGATGGGAACTTCGGGTCACCGGGAGACCTGGCCATTCCTCACTTATTTTCCAGGAGGATTTCGGCAGCGGCGCCATCTACGAAGCCTCCCGTATCCTGAAGAACTTCTACGACGAGCTCCGAGGAGAGGAGTATCTCACCTTCAGCCCGGGCATCATTCTGGGAGGGACGACTGCACAGTACGATCCGGTTCAGAGCCGGGGTGACGCCTTCGGAAAGACGAACGTGATCCCGGAAACTGTGGTTGTTGCAGGAGACCTGCGCTTTATATCGGAAGAACAGCGAGAAAGGGCCAAGACGCGCATGCGTACCATCGCTGCGAGAAGCCTTCCCCACACCTCCGCCACCGTTTCCTTCCGGGACTCTTATCCAGCCATGAGTCCAACACCCGGCAACTATGAGCTTCTCAGGCAGCTCGATCAGGTCAGTCGGAGCCTGGGATACGGGCCCGTCGAAGCCGTGGATCCCGGACAGCGGGGAGCTGCTGACGTCTCCTTCGTGGCACCTTATCTGGACGCCTTGGACGGGTTAGGAGTGGTGGGATCCGGGGGCCACACGGTCGAAGAATCGGTAGATCTGAGCTCTCTTCCCCTTATGGCCAAGCGCGCAGCCATCTTTATCTACCAATTGACGCAGGAATGAGTGTAGGCGTCCTGAGGGTGGGAAGAAGAGCGATCCTTGCTGCTGTTTTTTTACTGCAATGGACCCCTCTTTTTTCATCGCCGTCGCACGGAGACCAGGTTCTTCGTGCCCACTTTTCGGAAACTGCCCCAACCCTGGACGGCTTATTGAATGACGAAGTGTGGGAGGCCGCTTCTCAGACCGAGCCCTTTACACAGAAAGAACCTACCGCCGGTGAAGAGGCTTCCGAGTCCACCGTTGTCAAGGTCGTTTACACCCGACACAGCCTGTTTCTGGGCATCTTCTGCGCCGATTCCTCCCCACAGAACATCGTGGCAACAGAGCTTCGAAGAGATGGAGATTTGACGAAAGACGACAGCATTTGGATTCTACTGGACTCTTTTCACGACCACCGCAACGCCTTTTTGTTTGCGACCAACTCACTGGGAACTCTATACGATGCACTGGTCATTAACGAAGGCAGTGAGGTGAACTCGGCCTGGGACGAGGTTTGGCATGTCGCCGCCCATCGCGATGAAAAAGGGTGGAGTGTGGAAGTGGAAATTCCCTTCACTACTCTTCGAATCAAGGCCTCCGAAGGTGAGATCGGCCTCGAGTTTCAGAGAGTGATTCGACGCAAGAACGAATTTGTTTATTGGAATTCATGGGATCGCGACTTTCAGTTTGAGGAGGTTTCACGAGCAGGGCACCTGATTGGATTGGAGAATGTCGAACTGGGTAATCGCTGGCGACTGAAGCCCTATGTTCTAGGAGGAGTGGGAAAGAGCGGAACCGCTGGCTGGGAAAATCGATCAGAGGTGGGGATCGACGATTTTAAGATCAGAGTCTCTTCCACCCTAACCGCTGATCTCACCTACAACACCGACTTTGCGGAAGTGGAGCTGGATTCGCAGCAAACCAATTTCGGGAATCCTCGAAGCCAGCTTTTTTTCCCGGAGAAAAGAGAATTCTTTTTTGAAGGAGCCTCATTCTTCGATTTCGCGGCGCGGATAAATGAGAACCCGGGAGATACCTTCCGTGCCTTCTTTAGCCGCCGTATCGGACTGACATCCGATGGGCAGCGGATTCCTCTGTTTGGGGGTGCCAAGCTGACCGGCAAAATGAGTGCCCTTTCCATTGGTGCTTTGAATGTACAGGCAGAGGAAGAGGGCGATATCGGATCGAACAACTTCACCGTCGTTCGCCTGCGATATGACTTATTTTCCCGCTCCAACATCGGAGCCATTATGACCAACCGCTCCGGGGATGGAGGCTTCAATCGAACCGCTGGCATCGATACCCGTGTGGTTCTCTTCGATAATTTTATTTGTGATGGATTTTTCATGGGCTCCGCCACATCGAATGTGAGTGGGGACGAAAATGCCTACCATGCCAAAGGGTTCTGGAGAACGGACTTATGGGATATCGGCGCAGGACACCTGACCCTGGAAGAAGATTTCCAGGCGGAAATGGGGTTTGCTCAGCGTGAACACATACGCAAAACGATCGGGGATATTGCCTACAAACCAAGGCCCAATATCAGCTGGTTGCGCCAGATCTACCTGCGGGTATTTTTCGAATACTTCACCACACCGGACAATGTGGTGGAAAAAAAGGTCACTCACTACAGTTTTGAACTCCATCTTGAGAATGGGGACAAATTGCGGTTCTCTCCCCATGACCGTTTCGATCGCCTGTTTCGCCCCCTTAGCCTTGCCCCCGGTGTGATCATTCCTCCTGGAGACTACCGGGGACAAAGTTATCTCATCGATTTCACCTTCAACCCCTCCCGCCGTTTGGCAGGACGCATCCTATTTTCTCCCCAGCGCGGATTTTTTGGAGGAAGCAAGATCACTTTTAGGCTGAATCCCCAGTGGAAACCCGTCTCTTCCTTGATACTGGATCTGAACTACGACTTGAACAAGATTGATGTACCCCAGGGAAGCTTCACCAGCCATGTCGTCAATGCAGGCGTGAACTATTCCCTGAGCACTCAGCTCATTACCAGTACAACGTTTCAGTACAACAACGCGGCACAGGTGAAGGCTTTCAATTTCCGATTCAATTACATTTATCGTGCCGGAGACGACCTCTTCATCGTTTACAGAGACATTCGCAACCGTCTTGATCCGGCACTCAGTGATCGGGCATTTTTAGTTAAGTTTACCCATTCGTTTAATTTCTAGCATAGGTTCTTGTCACGAAGTGACAAAGGCGGGCTAGCCCGCTTTTCTCACACCAGGTCGTCGCGAAGCGGCGAAAGGACCGGTCTGACAAGGCGCGCGACAGAGGCCCCCGCAAACGTACTGTACGGTACGTTGAGGAGGCCGACGGAGCGCAACGCGGTCAGAGCGGAGCATTGCGCCGATGCAGTAGACCGGGTGTAAGAAATGCGGGCTAAGGCTTTACAGATCCAACACAGCCTTCCTGCCGGATAGTCTGTCTAGAACAACCAGTTGAGTGTGAGAGGTGTCTAACCCGGGACCTTCTCGAGTTGGCGGAAACTCGGCGTAACCAAAGCAGAGATCCCCTTCGGCGTTAGCACGGCTATCTAAAGCGACCGGCCCCCTCAAAAACTGATGGGGGCTTGCAGGGGTCTTGATGAAGGCATCCAGATCGCTGCGCTCGGGAATCTCACAAGGCCTACCATCCTTGAACTTGCAGTGGAGCTCGAACATGAGACTCATCCTGGACTTCGTTCCATTCCGCACCACAGCATCACTCAACACAAGCATCCAGTAGGGACTTTTCCCTTCGCCCTGCACCAGGTCTACTCTTTCAACGTACAACGGCTTACTCATCTGAATGCTGACGTTTAAAACGTCCTTACTGAGCAGGGTGCCGGACCTGCTCCGGTACAAAATCAGGACAAGCAGGACAAGGCCAATGGGAATGGTCACCCAGAGCAGCACCGTTAAAGAGACCTCCGGTACTCCGGATAACCCTATGGCACGGGCCATCCATGGCACCAACGGGTCGCTCGAATACAACGACCAGATCCATTCAGCCCATTGAGGAACAGACATGAAGAGGACTACCCATAGGGCTGCCCAGCCAGGATGCCGTTCTCCAAAGCGAGCCTTAGACATGTACTGATTCTATTCAAACTTTTCACATTCTTGGTGACGTTCGTCACTGTAAGACAGTCGAGATAACGGCAGAATTTCCACTGAATGTAATCGTTGAGGGCACCCAAGCGATCTTCTCGGCAAGGGAAGAAGCCTCGCTCTTAAAAAAACACGGAAACCGGAACAGGTTCAAACCAACATCGAAGGAAAAACGATGCACTATCGATTCAGTCTTATCTTGACCAGTTTTCTCCTATTGTCCACGCTGAACTCATTCGCGGACATTCTATACGTGCACGGGGGGCGCAAGGTGCACGGCACCTTTTTAGGAGGCGACTCTCGGACCGTCCGGTTTCTCCACCAAGACGGCCAGGTTGAGAGCTTCGCAATTTCTGATGTGGACACTCTCGTTTTTGCCAATCAGGCGAACGAGACCCGCAATTCCCTAGCCGATCCGCCACCTGACTATTACCCCGTACCCCGAGGGGCGAATCTGGTCGTTCGCATGATCGACCCCGTCAATTCCGACGTGCACAAGCCAGGAAACTCTTTTCGCGCCACCCTTGAAGAGCCGGTAACGCTCTCAGGAGACATTCGGGCTACCAAGGGCAGCCATGTTCTGGTCCAGCTGGTTCGCGTCAAGCAGTCCGGAAAGTTGAGGGGTCAAGAGGAAATCGCCCTGCAGCTCCGCAGCATCACGGTAGGAGACGCTGCCTATTCGCTGACCCATCAGTTCGCCCATATCGCAAGTGAAGGCAAGGGGGAGCAATCCGCCAAGGTGATCGGGGGTGCCACGGTATTCGGAGCTTTCATCGGGGCCATTACCGGTGGCAAAAAAGGGGCTGCAGTCGGAGCTGCTACAGGTGCGAGTGCCGGTACTGCCCTGCAGTTGGTTCGAGGCCAGCAAGTCCAAATATCGTCGGAAGCCCTGGTCACTTTCTCATTCGACGAGTCCCTCACCTTTGAAGATGAGCGGCAAGAGGTTGAAGAAGCGGAAGAACATAAGCGCCAGGTTGAGGAGGTTCGCGCTTTTGGAAAACACCAGGAAGATACGATTCGTGACTGGTTTTCCAACCAGAATAACCTGCGAAACCTGCCTCCCGGATTGGCCAAACAGGATCACCTTCCCCATGGACTGGAACGACAGCTCCATAAGAAGGGCACGCTGCCTCCCGGATTGCAAAGGCACCTCCAACCCTTACCCAGATCTCTGGTCCGCCTACTGCCCAGGGTCCCCTTTGACGTCGTAAGGGGCGTCATTGGCCCTCACGTCGTCCTTTTCGAACTGGAGACCAAGGAGGTCCTGGATATTCTTTGGAACGTCTTATTTTAATAAGGATAGCTACTTCAACTCACTTTAAACCAGGAGGCTGGATCATGTATCACTTCTCAAAACTCATTTCAATCCTCGGATTAATAGGTCTGATTGTTTCTCCCCTCTCGGCAGCACCCGCTAAGGAGGTCGAGCTTCAGGTCATCAACTTTACCGAGCGCCACAAGGTGGAATTCCAGATGGTACCCAGCCAGAGGGTTCCCGGTTCACTCCTAACCGCCAAGGTGGAATTCGAGGAAGGCCAGCACCGCATCGAAATCTCCTATAACCATATGCAGCCTGCTGTGGTCTTCGGCGGAGACATCACTTGCTACGTGTTGTGGGCCATCAATCGAGAGGGAACCTACGACAATTTAGGTGAATTCTGGGTGCGCCCGGAAAAAAGAAAAGACAAGATGAAATACTCGACGGGACTGCGCAACTTCGCCCTGATGGTGACGGCCGAGCCGTATTACCTGGTGAGAAAACCCTCTGAGCTGATTATCACTTACAACGGCGGCAGTCGGGATCCCAGGGCACAGTCTACCCCTCTGATTTTTAGGGATTTCGGGCCCATGCCCAGACACGATTTGGAGACCCTGGCCACGGCCAGATACGAGAGCAAAGCCCCACTGGACATCTTGCAGGCGGAAAGGGTCTATGAGATCGCCGGACGGTTGGGTGCACGACAACATGCGGAGGAGATTTATCAGCAGGCCGACATTCGCTTGCAGCAGGCCAAGCAGATGTCCAAGAGTTCCCGCTCCAAAAAGGGAACCCAGGAGTTTGCCCGTAAGTCGGTGGCAGCCAGCAATGACGCCATCCAGATCTCCCTGCGCCGCCAGGAGGCCGCAGAACTGGAAGAAGCCATCAACCAACAATTGGCCGAAATGGCCCAGATGAAAAAACGTGCGGCAACAGCCGAGGCTGATGCCCGCCGGACTCGAGAAGAGGCTAATCGGGCTGAGGCAGCGGTACGCGCTTCCAGGATAGAACTGGAACGCATGCAACGCGACAAGGCCGTCATGGAAACCGAAAAGGCCGCCCTGGAGTCCGCTATGGCCAATCTACGCCGGGAAGCCCAACGGCTGCAAAGCGAAAAGTCGACACTCTCCCGGGAGAAAGGCGTCCTCGAGGGGCGTCTTCGAAACGCTCTCTCAAGCGTCGCCGACACCCGTGAGTCGGCGCGGGGATACATCCTGAATCTGCCGGACATCCTTTTTGACATCGGTAAGGCCAGCCTCAAGCCCGGGGCCCGGGAGCGAATCGCCAAGCTTGCCGGTATCCTGCTCATCATGCAGGAGCAGAACCTGCAGGTGGAGGGACACACGGATTCCACCGGTACTTACGAATTGAATCTCTCACTCTCGGAGGACCGTGCTCGATCCGTGCTCAACTTCATGGCCCAACATGGAGTACAGCGCGAGAGAATGAGGGCGACAGGCTACGGGTTCAACCGTCCTGTCTCGGACAACTCCACAGCCGTAGGCCGCAGGCAAAACCGGCGGGTGGAAATCATTCTTTCTAAAAATGAGCTGGCAGCGACCGCGCTGCGTTAACCCAGCCGGTAGGATGCATCCTCCCGGCCAAGATACCTCCCAACGATTCAGGACAGGGAGGGACCAGCAGCTTCATTTCTCTTGGAGGAGGAGAAATGAAGACGCTGCCCTCCCGTAAGTACCTTCTCCTGATAGAGCATGATTCTGCCGTCAGACACTTCTCGCCTCC
>JAZFTY010000052.1:0-3511 GCA_036446935.1 Acidobacteriota bacterium
CCCACACTGGAAGAGATCGCCACTTACTTTAACCTGGCCTCGCTGAACGGAGTCTATAAGCATCTTCAGGCACTCCAGGAGAGGGGCTTCATTCGGCGTCTATCCAACCAAGCCCGTTCCATTCAGCTTCTGAACCCGGAACCCTCTTCACCCACCACCCTGCCCCTTCTGGGGTACGTTACGGCTGGTCAGCCAGTGGAAGCAGTGGTGAACGCAGAGGAGATCTCTGTTCCCGAGAGTTTTCTCACCCGGAGAAAGAACTATGTGTTGCAGGTTCGAGGAAATTCCATGATTGATGAGCACATCCAGGATGGTGATTATGTCGTCATTGAACAGCGGGAAGAGGCTCACAATGGCGAAATGGTCATCGCCTTGATCGATAGGGAAAACGCCACGCTGAAGAAGTTCTATCGAGAAGGCGACCAGATCCGTCTTCAACCGGCCAATCCCGCCCTTGAACCCATTTGGGTCAAAGAGGACCGAATAAGGATTCAAGGAGTGGTGGTCGGCATTATGAGAAAGTATTCGTAAATTCCTGCCAGCATTTCTCACACCTGATCGCCACCAAGATTTTCATCAGAAGTTTGATAAGATCGAGCCCGAACTATGCCCATTTGGAGCGACGTCCAGAATTACACGCTTTATTTGCAACTTTTAAACGAGTAGTCAATCCTAGTGAACGAAGAGCGAACCAAGGGGCTTTCATCTAAAAAAGACGCTCACACCCCCTCGATCTCTGGAGAGGAGTTAGGAGATCTTGTTTCCAGAGCAAAAAAGGGGAGTGTTGAGGCATTCCAGGAGCTCTACGGACTTTATAGCAGGAAGATCTTGAACTATACCTATCGTCTAACCGGTTCGCGCGAAGAAGCAGAAGACTTGACCCAGGACACCTTTGTCTTGGCCTACAAGAAATTAACCTCTCTTAAGGAAGACGGTAAGTTTCAAAGCTGGCTGTTCCGGATCGCACAGAACAACGTCTACCAAAAATACCGGGGAACGAGACCCCAATTCGATTCTCTGGATGAAATCGAAGCACCTGAGTCCTCTGTTGCACAGAAGCTGATTACCCCGCACAAAAGTCCCGAGGAGCGTCTCTTGTCGGGTGAACTCGAACAGGTTATTGAGGAAGTGATCAACCAACTGCCCGACAAACATAAGAAGGTTTTTATTCTCTCCGCTATTCATAAGCTTAGCTACCAGGAAATCAGTGAGATCGTCGACCGCTCGCTGGCTTCGGTCAAATCGGACATTCACCGTGCTCGTGTTGGCGTTAGAGAGAAAATTAGGCAATACTTGAGAGAAGACCATGGAATGTCTAACCTGCACTGAGTCCTTAACGGCTTTTATGGACGGGGAATTGAGCCCTGACCTGGCAAAGAACGTAGAAACTCACGTCACTCAATGCACTCCATGTCATGACGATTACCAGTCCCTCCTTCACACCTATCAGCTGGTGGAACAAGTCGGCCTCCTGGACTTGGATCCCGATTTATGGACACGAATTCACTCAGAAATCACCGACGTTAGCCCTTCAGAGTCCACCTGGCTTGCAAGCCTTCGATCTCTCTTTGGCATACGCTGGGTACCGATTGCCGCAGGAACGTTGGGGGTGGCATTTCTTTCACTTTTTCTCATCAATCAGCCCGATCCGGAAGTACAGCAGGCATTTCGCGAGTATGTTAGGGAACGAGAACAATTGGAAGTTCCCCGGCTCCGTGTCTCCCAAAACGCATCGAGCCTGGAATTACGCACCGCTTATCCCAATCCTTTCATCGTTGATGATCGCAGGCCTCAGGACAACCCTTTCAAACTGGAGTAGCTATCGATGCCCCACCTGTTTGCTCTACTCATCCTTTCCTTAGGCCTACAGGCCAATCTTGTGGACTCCCAAAGCTGGGAACGTTCCCGTAGCGTTGCCGAGGCTCAGCATGAGATCGTGATGCTCCTGATCAAGGGGAAGGCATTCGATAGGGTATTGCAGGCATCCCAGGAGATCTTCTCCTTGAGGTTTCCTTACAACCAGGAGCATCTCTTTGTCACAGAGGGTCGAATCCTCTCCGGTGCCTTATACGATCATCAACAGCATGACCTGGCCCAAGCTCTGCTGGACCAGGCTCTTCGGGCCGTCAACTCGAACAGTTCCAAGGCTCTTCTGTATAAAGAAAAGGCCTACCTGTGCACCAAGGAAGGAAAAGACGCTGAGGCCATGGAATTCTTTGAGAAGGCCATTGAATTGACCAAATCCGCACCTTAGCCGTATTCCTCACATCCCATCTGAATCTAGCCCGGTCTGCTGCGTTGCGATAGAATCAAGCCGGGACTGTGCATAGGTTCTCGTCAAGAAGCGAGGAAATGAACGGATCATGGACGGCGCGGACACGGATAAAGCCAATAAGAAAACAGTTAGGGACCACAGATCTCCGTCCAACCTTACCGGTAAAAAGGCCCAGCGAGTCTACACACCGGAGCATCTATCAAAACTGGATTACCAGCGTGATCTAGGCGATCCAGGTGAGTTTCCTTACACTCGCGGTGTCTACCCAAACATGTACCGGGGCAAGCTCTGGACCATGCGTCAGTTCTCCGGATACGGCAGCGCAGAGGAAACGAATCACCGTTGCAAATTTCTCCTGGAACAGGGTCAAACGGGCCTCTCCATTGCCTTTGATTTACCCACCTTGATGGGGATTGACTCGGACGATCCCCTTTCGGAGGGAGAAGTCGGGAAATGTGGAGTGGCCATCGATTCCCTGGAAGACATGGAGATCCTATTTGAGGGCATCCGCCTGGACCAGGTCACCACTTCCATGACCGTCAACGCTCCCGCCGCCATACTATTGGCCATGTATGTGGCGGTGGCCGACAAACAGGGAGTGGACCGGGCCAAGATTAGAGGTACAGCTCAAAATGATATCTTGAAAGAGTTTATAGCTCAGAAGGAATGGATTTATCCACCCCAGCCCTCGATGCGTTTGGTGGTGGATTCCATCGAGTTTTGCACCAGACATCTTCCTGCCTATAACAGTATCTCTATTAGCGGCTATCACATCCGGGAAGCAGGCTCGACCGCGTTGCAGGAACTGGCCTTCACGCTTCGCGATGGCATTGAGTATGTGGAAGCGTGTCTTGCAGCCGGCATGGCTGTCGATGATTTCGCACCTCGATTGTCGTTCTTTTTTGACTCCCACAATAACTTCTTTGAGGAAATCGCCAAGTTTCGGGCGGCACGCCGACTTTGGGCTCACGTTATGCGCGACCGCTTCGGAGCAAAAAAAGAACAGTCCTGGATGTGTCGTTTTCATACCCATACCTCCGGCTACAGTTTGACGGCCCAGCAACCCGCCAACAATGTTGTTCGAACCACCTTTCAGGCTCTTGCAGCCGTGTTGGGAGGAACCAATTCCCTGCACACCAGCTCGCGCGATGAAGCTCTGGCATTACCCACGGAGGAGGCGGCTCGAATCGCTCTGCGCACCCAACAGATCCTTGCCCACGAAAGTGGCGTTCCCGA
>JAZFTY010000053.1:0-3817 GCA_036446935.1 Acidobacteriota bacterium
TCATGTTATGGCGCCAAAGACCAGGATGACATTCTTCTTGCCGATTCGGTCGGAGAGGCAAAACCGCTCACCCTGATCTCCCTTGAGATCGATTTCGGGGGCCCTCGCTCCCAGAGTCACTGCGCCATCCCAGTTCTTGTAGCGCTCTCTGATCTTCGGGTTCAAGCGTATTTTGATCAGCTTCGTCAGGTCGCAGTACAGGAAGCTGATCCAGGGTTTGGCCGGCATTTTGTAATAGTCGGAACGGGGTAGCATGAAGCTTTTCCTTTCTTTGGGCCAAGTTACTTGGAGCCCATTATGATGAATCACCCATTCTCAAGCAAGTGCTGCACCCCCTTTCAGTCGGAAGGTAAACCGGCTCCCCCTACCGACGAGCTAATTTTATGAGATCATGGTGCGGAACTGAGAGTATCAGGTGTGGGAGCCATGAAAAGTACGGGTGTGGCAGTTGCTCTGTTGATCGGGACGATCGTCTTGTTCTCTGCCTGCGGAGAGCAGAGTGTAGCAAAGCCCAAATTGATTCTGGTTCTTTCCATCGACCAGATGCGCTTTGACTACCTGACGCGCTTTAATGATCTCTATAAAGGAGGTTTCCGCACCCTTTTGGATCAGGGCGCTATCTTCAGCAACGCCAACTTTCGACATGCCATGACTTGGACAGGTCCGGGCCATTCGGTGATCCTTTCGGGGCGTCATCCCAGCCACTCCGGAATCGTTGCCAACGATTGGTACGATCCGTTCTTAAGAAGGGTTGTCGATGCAGTGGAAGACCCTGCGCATTCCCCGCTGGGAGGGGAGGGTAGTGGGGCTTCTCCCGTCAACTTCATAGGCTCTACACTGGGTGATGTACTGAAGCAGAAGAGTCCCGAGTCCCGCGTGGTTGCAGTTTCTTTAAAGGATAATTCAGCCATCCTCATGGCAGGTCCTCGTGGGGATGCGGCCTACTGGTACGAAACCTCTGGAGGCAATTTCATCACCAGCACTTACTATATGAGCAAGGCTCCCGCCTGGCTGGAAAACTGGAACATCCTGCGTTTAGCTGACCGGTATGCTGGGGAACAGTGGACACGACTTGTGGAAGACGAAAAACTTTATGAGCAGTATGCGGGTCCGGACGCGATTGAAGGGGAGTGGGATCGCAAGGATATCGTTTTTCCTCATTCCTTCCAGGGAACACCCCCACAAGAGGGATTCTATGAAGGTGTTAAGCGCACTCCATTTTCGGACAACATGGTACTCTCCCTGAGTCTTCGAGCGATGAGTGCCCACCAACTCGGTCTGGACAACTCGACCGATATTCTGGCCATTGGATTTTCTGCAACCGACACTGTGGGCCATCTCTATGGAGCTGAGAGCCAGGAAATCATGGACCAGCTTCTTCGACTGGACCTGATTTTGGAAGAACTGTTTCAGGAGGTGGAGGCTCAAGTGGGTCTGGCTAATACTCTCGTGGTCCTGACCTCAGATCACGGGGTTCTTCCTCTGGTGGAAACCTTGCAGGCCAAAGGCATCGAAGCTCGACGAGCTCATCCCCAGATTCTGGAGGGTGCAATGGAGCAGGCCTTGGAAAATCGGTTTCCCGGCGTGGGGGGCCTGATCGCTCATTTTGCCAGGGATACCAAGAATATCCATCTGGACGAGGAGGTCATGCGACGACACCAGCTGGAACCCCGCGAGGTGGAATCCGCAATCATCGACGCACTCCTCTCCACGGGCCTGGTGGAAGCCGTCTATACTCGTTCCCAACTTTCGAGCGATGAACCTTCAACCGATCCCTACATCGAGCTCTTTCGCAATTCCTTCTTTCAACCGAGAAGCCCTCACCTCTCGGTCCTGGTCAAGAAATATACTTACGTTGAGGCCTATCCTGGAGGTACCGGTCACGGAACGGCATACGACTATGACCGGCATGTTCCCATCATCTTCATGGGAGCCGACATTGAACCGGGATCCTATCCAGATCCCTGCGGGCCCCAGGACATCGCTCCCACCCTGGCTCGACTGCTGGGCCTGGATTTTCCACGGGAGAAGGATTCGCGGCTCTTGCTGGAAATGATTCAGTCTGTGAGTGACCCCATGGACTAGCCCGCATTTCTCACACCTGTTCGTCACGAAGCGGCGGAAGGGTTGACCTGACAAGGCGTGCGACGGAGGCCCCCGCAAGCGTACTGTATGGTACGCTGAGGAGGCCGACCGAGCGAAACGCAGGGTACAGACCGGGTACATGGGTAACAGAATAGACCGGGAACATGGGTAACAGTCTAGCAAGGGATAATGGGCTCCTGAAAGGAGGAGTTCATGCCCTGGAAAAGGACAGATCCCATGGAAGAACGAATGCGGTTGGTGATGGAAGTCGAGAGTGAAGTCTTTCAGATGAGCGAGCTCTGTGAACGCTATGGAGTGAGCCGGAAGACGGGCTATAAGTGGTTGGAGCGGTATCGCAAGGAAGGGGTGGCAGGACTGCAGGATCGGAGCCGAGCCCCCCTACATTGCCCGCATCGCACAGCGGAAGCCATCGGCGAAGTGCTCATCAAGGCCCGGCATAGTCACCCGTACTGGGGAGGGGGAAAGTTAGTGGATTGGCTGCAGCAGCGACAGCCTGAGGTGAAGTGGCCGGCGGCCTCGACGGCACAGGAGATCCTCAAGCAAGCCGGACTCATTGAACCGAAGCGGCGACGACGGCGGCGGCAAGGTCCTACCCCTGCGCTCCTGCAACTGGGAGAGGTGGCTCCCCACGAGGTACTTACGGCCGACTTCAAGGGAGAGTTTCGAACCCGGGATCGACGCTACTGTTATCCGCTAACGATCGCCGACTACCCAAGCCGGTATCTGCTGGCCTGTCGAGCCTTCTGCTCGACGGCAGGAGGGCCGGTCCAACGGGTCTTTCGGGAGATTTTCCAAGAGTATGGGCTGCCCCGGGCGATTGTGACGGATAACGGGACCCCTTTTGCCAGCACGGGTGTGGCGCGACTCTCCCGGTTGTCGGTGTGGTGGATCCGGCTGGGGATCCAACCACTGCGGATCCAGCCCGGGCATCCGGAGCAAAATGCTGGTCATGAGCGGATGCACCGGACCCTGAAGGAAGAGACCACCCGGCCTCCCGCCCACAACCGACAGGCTCAACAACGGGTGTTTGATCGGTTTCGAGCCGAATACAACCAGGAACGACCCCACCAGGGGCTTCAAGCGAAGACACCGGCGCAGGTGTACCACTCTTCGCCGCGAGCCTATCCCAGGCGCCTCCCACTACTGGAGTATCCGGGGCACTTTGAGATTCGTCGCATCAGCCCGAACGGATGTCTGAGTTTTAAAAGGAAGGTGCTGTTTATTGGCGAAGCTCTGAAAGGTCAGAAGGTGGGCCTGGAGGAGATTGAAGACGGAATTTGGTCCTTTTACTTTGGTCCGGTCTTAGTGGGCCGTTATGATGAACGCCAGCAACGTTTGCACAGGACTTAGGCGGCTTCTGCGCTCGCCCTACGGGCTCGCTTCGAAACCGCCTAAATTGAAAAAAGTGTTACCTATGTTCCCGGTCTAAAGTGTTACCTATGTTCCCGAACCTTCACAGACGGTGCGCACAGCACGACGGATGATTTCGCCGCTGCAGTAGAGAATTTATGCATGATCCCGGCTAGACCGAAAAGGGAAGCGGAGATCAGTCGTGCTGGTCGAGGGTTTCCGAAAGAGCTTTCAACTTGTCATTCACCTGCTTTTGGCTTCGCATCAGAAAAACCAGGTAAAAGAAGAGAATCGTCCAGATAACAACATAACCGAAAAAAAGGTAGATCATACTCCCTCACGAGTGCGTCAACTCTTCTGC
>JAZFTY010000054.1:0-3961 GCA_036446935.1 Acidobacteriota bacterium
TCTAATCTTACAGGCCATTGTTGGGTATACGGAAAACAAGATCGATTCTATTGGCGCCTGCAACGCAGCTTGGCTCTTGGTAGAGGAAAGGAGAATTGCTTACACATTTGACCGAAAGCACTTCGCCCGCCTTAAATATACTGTCACTCGAGTTCTGGAGAGAATTCTAAATCCGCATGATCCAGGTTTGGAATTTGGAATTTAGGATTTCAGACCGCTCTGGCGGTCTGTGTCTGCGGTCTGCGGTTACCGGATGAGTTCCAAGAAGTCGGCCAGTTTAATGATCGAGATGTTCCGGTACTCTCGCAAAGAAAGCAGATGTTGGTCTCCCGTCACAATCAGGTCGGCCTCGACAAGGAGTGCACATTCCAGGATTCGATTGTCCGGCTCATCCTTGAGGACATGAATGTGAGGATGAGACTTCACGACTGTGGCGGTTTTACTGATGGCCCGGAGGAGTTGTGGGGTCTTGTATGCTGACCACCCAAACTTGTTGCCAAGTGTATTCGCAGTTTCAGTGAGAATGGCTACAGAGGTGAAAAGCTCAAAGGTTCCCCGAACGGCTTCAAGATGTGCCTTTTCCGCACTGCCGCCTGGAATGGCGAACGCAGAGATGAAGATGTTCGTATCGAAAACAACCTGCACCCGTCAGCGGTCCTGAAACACTAATTCTTCAACATCGGCTTCAGTCAGGATACCCATCTTGCGGGCCTCGTTGGCACCATAACGCTGCAATTCATAAAATTCACGCTCCTGGCGCAGCTGCTCATAGGTGTGGAACATGTCTCGGAAGAGCTGACTTTTGTTTTTGCCCTCGCCCTGAGCCAGCTTGTCGAACTTCCTGGCCAGATCGGGGGGAAGAGAAACGGTGAGCAGTTTACGCTTTGGGCTCATAGCAAAAACTCCTACTTTCTGTATAACAACATTATACAACTCCTTCCATCTGGATGCACATTTCTTGTGTGTGAATGATGATCCTTTACGGCTTCCACTCCAGTATTTCCTGCTTGCGAATCAGGCAAGAGGACGCCCCTGCGCACGTCTCGCCCCTAAAAAGCTATAATAGAGTGTCGAGAGAGGGCTTATATTGAAGAGGAACAAGGGGTTAAAGTCGTTTTGGGTGCTATTTTTCCTGCTCCTGGTGTGCCCGAAACCCTTTGTGAATGCCCAAACGGCTACCTTTGAGGTCAGCGGCGCTGTTGGAGGTTTTTTCCCCACTCTTCTGGAACCTGAGCGATATATGGGGATTGCTTTCACCAACACGACCGATTTTGAGGTGAGCATTGAGCTGAGGGCTTTTGATCCCCATGGTGACCTCATTACGGGGATAGACATTCTCAATCCGGCCACACTCCGGGTGCCTCCCCGGGGGCAAACCTGGGCAGCTGTGGGAGATGTCTTTGGTTCCAGCATCCTGTCCGCGGGTCTGGGAAAGATCTCATACCAAAGCAACCGTGCGGCGCTGGCCACCCTGTTTCTCATCGGAGATGAGAAGAATACGCTGTTGGATGGCGGCACCGCCGGACAAACACCTCTCAAAACCTTTGTTCTTCCCAGTATTTCCCGGGAAGGGGAGATGCCCTTTACCACGGTCCATGTTTCCAATCCCTCTGCAGACTCGACTCTTGAGGTAGAACTCACGCTCTATGACTCTGCAGGAATAGTCGTGGCCTCCAGGAGTGTGGCCCTGCCTCCCCAGGGAACGGTCGTCCGGAACGTGACGGCACTTTTTGGAATCGATCCGGCCATGTTTTCCGGAGGGTACATCCGAGGTTCTGCGGGGGGTGATGGCGTGGTTGCCTTTGAGACTTTTGGAAATGAACAGAGCCTGAACCTCCTCAGCGCCCAACCCCTGTTCCCAAGCGGTCGGTCTTACTCGATTCCTCACTTCGCTGTAGGGGGAGGATTCGACACCGAGCTGAACTTGATCAACACCGATTCCTCAAGAGGGGTCACCCTGAGGATCGTGGTCCTTGATGATCAGGGGAATGCCCGGCTGAATCCGGTACAGGTCTCTCTGGGACCTCTGGAGCAGGGTGTTTTCCATCTCTCGTCCCTGTTAGGAATCTCCAGCAATGAACAGATCGTGGGTTCTCTTCGTATCGACTTGGAAGAGGGTTTCGATTCCTCTCTGGACCCGGCCAGTGTGAACGGCTCCCTCCGATTGAAAAGCTCCGATGGTCGATTGTCGGCCTCTCTCCCCCTTCTGCTACCACGCGATGCCGATGCCTTCTATGCACACATCGCCCAGGATTTGGGATTTTTTACGGGAGTGGCTGTGGTGAACCCTCACAGGAATCCTGTGGAGGTGAGGGTGGAAGCATTCGATCAGGTGGGAGATCCGTTGGGCGAGAACACCTTTACCCTGCCTGGGGGGGGCAGGAAGGCCAAGCTTCTCATGGAACTCATACCCGCCACGGCGGGCCAGGTGGGGGGTTATTTTCGGGTGCGCGGAGCGAGAGAGATCGTGAGCTTTGCTCTGTTCGGAGACCTGGCCAGTGAATCCATTTCCATCATCCCTTCCCAGTAGGGGACAACGCTTCCTGGTAATCGATCACACTCTGCACAATCTGTTCCAGGTCCTTGCTCGGCTGGTAGCCGATGAGGGACTGAATGCGGGAAAGATCGGGAACGCGGCGGGGCATATCTTCAAAGCCCTCCTCATAGGCTTCGTCGTAAGGGACCAAGACGACTTCGGACTTGCTGGAGGTCATCGATTTCACCTTCTGTGCCAGCTCCAGAATGGTGATCTCTTCGTTTGAGCCGATGTTGAAGACCTTGCCCAATGCTTCTTCTTTTTCCGAAAGTTTTGCAAGAGCCTCCACCACATCCGAAACGTGTCCAAAACAGCGGGATTGGCTGCCGTCTCCGAAAACAGTGATGGCTTCTCCCGAGAGTGCCTGCTTCACGAAGGTGGGCAAGACCATCCCGTAGCGCCCTGTTTGACGAGGTCCTACGGTGTTGAATAGTCGTACGACGATGACCGGGAGTCGCTTTTCGTGCCAGTAGGCCAGGGACAGGAACTCGTCTATCGCCTTGCTGCAGGCGTATCTCCACCTGCCCTTGTGGGTGGGACCCATGACCAGATCCTCGGTTTCCTTAAAGGGGATGTTCTTTCCTTTCCCATAGACCTCCGAGGTGGAGGCAATGACTACCTTTTTCTTCTTCTTGTCGGCTAACTCCAGGATGATCTCCGTGCCTTTGATATTTGTTTCAATGGTACGGACCGGGCTTTCCACGATCAGTTTCACTCCCACCGCTGCCGCCAGGTGAAAGACCAGGTCGCAGCGATCCACCAGCTCCGCCGTCACCGGCACATTCATGATGGTGTCGATGGTGTAGTGAAAATTGGGATTCGCTTTCAGATGAAGGACGTTCTCGATGGTACCGGTGGAGAGGTCATCGATGACAAAGACCTGATGGTCCTGCTCCAGGAGGTATTCCGAGAGGTGAGAACCAATGAATCCCGTGCCGCCTGTGATAAGAACTTTCATAAACTAGAATCCAGTATGTAGATGAGACCTAAAGCATTTCAAAGACTGGCAAATAATAGCGGTATTGGTGTTCTGTTCGCAAATGAAAGAGGGAACCAGGTTCCCCAGACTCGCCAAAGCCCTCCATCATCCGTCTGTTGACACGTATTGAACTACCCGTCGCTCTTAAGGTCTGTTGTCTGTTGTCTGTTGTCTATTGTCAGCTGTCAGTTGTCAGTTGCTCTCTAGGTCTGTTGTCTGTTGTCTGTTGTTGACTTCGATACCACTCGCTGCGGTGATCGTGGCCACCGAGGCTGTCGCATTTGAGGCGAGAAGTGACATCAGAAACTTAACCCCTTCGGCTTCGGGCGCCTCAAAAGTCTTCTTTGCCCAAACCACACGCAAATCGTGGTCGCCCGCGATCTGACTGAATGGGGCGCCATCGTCATTGCCGCGCATGACCTTGTCAGCGGAAATAATTACAGCGG
>JAZFTY010000055.1:0-15282 GCA_036446935.1 Acidobacteriota bacterium
TCTGGAAAAGACTGCCCAGATCGACCTCAACGAGTACTTGCTGAGAATTCGAGTCGACGGATATGAGATTGCCCTGTTTGCCGATGGACGCTCCATCATTCGAGGAACCGACGACTTCACCGAGGCCCGTGCCCTTTACGCGAAGTATATTGGGAATTGAGCGCGCTACGCGCGCGTTCCAGGTTCCAGGTTCCAGTTTGGAATTTGGAATTTGTTTGGGATTTGGAATTTGGAATTTTGAATTTCAGCCGGTCTTCCGGCTGCGGTCTACGGTGGACCGACTATAACTTATAGCTTATACTGAAGTTAACAACATGAGAAAATCTCTCGTAGCCTCAGTTCTATGGTCTGTTGTCTGTTGTCTGTTGTTAGTGGTCAGCTGTCAGATGTCTGTTGTTTCGGCCCAGCAGCCCTCCAAAGCCCATGAGGTCATCGCGGCCGCTATTGAGGCGATGGGAGGGAAAAACTACCTGGACATCAAGAATTATCACAAAGTCGGCCGATACTTTATCTTCGACAATAGGGGCCGCAGGAATTTCACTCCCTTCATGGACTGGACCGTCTTTGAACCCATCAAGTGGCGCTTCCAGTTAGGGAAGGATAAGCGTCGACAGGTGCAGATCTACAATCTGGAAATCGGAAAAGGGTGGATCCTGGAGGGAAAGAGCACAGTGGAAGACATCCATGAAGAAGACATCAAGGACTTTGAAAAGGGTGTCAAGGGGGACATTGATATTCTCCTGAGAGATCGTGTGGATGAAGAGGGCATGAGTCTGTTCTATTACGGACCGGATGAAGTTTCCGGTTCAGGCGAGTACGAAGCCGTGGACTTTCTGGATGCCGCCAACAAATCGATTGTGATCTTTTTTGACCTGGAGAGCCACTTGCCTTTGAAAACGGAAACTCACGTTATCAACAGCGTAGGGGTTCGTCTAAAGGAGGAAACGGAATACACAAATTGGCATACCATTCAGGGAGTTCACACCCCTTTGCGCAGCGACCACTATACGGACGGGGAAATGTCCAGACAGATTTTCATCGAAGAGATTACCTTTAATGGGGCTATCCCGCCCGAATATTTCCTGGAACCGGTTTTGGATAATTAGGGGATAACCCTGACCGCCTGACCACCTGACCAGAAAAACACCGCTCCCCTGACAACTGGCAGCCAACCACAGTTGGAACCTGGAATCTGGAACGCGCGCGAAGCGCGCTCCGACTGTCTCTTATAAGCAACACTTTTGTAGCACAGGACTCACAAGCGAGATCGCTCCTTCACCGCAAGATGTCCATATCTATTGTGTTTTGGTCTTTGGCTCACTTCTTGCGTGTAAGGGTTCCAGAGGGGGAGGAGTTTAGCCCGGATTATGCATAAATTCTCTACTGCATCGTCGAAATCACTCGGCCTGACTGTGTTGCGCCTCCGTCGGCCTCCTCAGCGTACCATACAGTACGCTTGCGGGGGCCTCGGTCGCGCGGCCTTGTCAGGCCAGCGCTTTCGCCGCTTCGTGACGAGAACCTATGCATAAACCGGGCTAGAAAAGCAGTTTTCTTGAGACTGATCAGATGCAAGCAACCATCCAAAATCCGGTTCAAATTTCCGGAATCGGCCTTCACACAGGTTGCCAGGTATCCTTGGAACTGAAACCTGCACCTGAGGACACCGGGATCGTCTTTAGACGCGTGGATCTTCAAGGGTTTGAAATCGAGGCGTTACGCGAACGGGTCTCCCGGGTGGTCCTGGCAACCACGTTGATGAAGAAGGGCGTGATGCTCTCGACCGTGGAACACGTCCTGTCGGCACTGTACGGTCTCGGTCTCGACAACCTGTACATTGACATCAGTTCACTTGAAGTCCCCATCCTGGATGGGTCGGCACTTCCCTTTGTGGAGATGGTCCAAAAGGCGGGGATTCAGCCACAAGAGAAGGATCGGACCTTTCTGAAGGTCCAAAAATTCTTTCGTTTGCAGGAGGAGAGTAAATTTATTTCGATTGAACCTTGTTCAAGTTTTCGAATCTCCTATGAAATCGATTTTGCCCATCCCGCCATCGGGCATCAAATCCTGGACCTGGAAATGACCTCCGCGACATACGCACAAGAGATCGCTTTCGCGAGAACCTTCGGGTTCCGTTCGGAAGTCGAGGAACTGCGTAGAAAGGGACTGATTCGAGGCGGATCCTTCGAGAATGCTGTGGTTTTGAGCGAGACGGAAATCATGAATGGGCCATTGCGCTCTCCAGACGAATTTGTCCGGCATAAGACACTGGATCTGATTGGTGACATCTCCCTGTGCGGCTATCCCCTCATTGGCCACATTAAGGCTCACAAAGCCGGTCACGCTTTGCACACCGACCTGGCAACGGCTCTGGTGCGCGACCCCACGCTGTGTCGCAAGGTCAAGGAAGCAGATCTCTTGGAGGCCGAAAGCTCCCGCCTGACCGCTTAACCGCCGGCCGGAGGCCGGAAATTCAAAATCCCAAATCCCAAATTCCAAACAAATTCTAAATTCCAAACCTGACCTGGAACCTGGAACTTGGAACGCGCCCGAAGGGCGCTCTGAGCTATAATTCCAACTGAATGTTATCGAAACTCTCCAAGGTTCGACTTCTAAGGTGCTGGCTGGTTGGCTGCTGTGTGTTTTGCCTGGCCCTTCCATTCACGGTGGGTGCTCCCTTCTCACCTCAGGCGGCCGTCTTATCTGGAGATCTTGAAGTCTGGATGGGCCAGAACAAACGTACCATTCACTCCTACCAACGGGGACCTCAGACCTATTACCCTCTGAAAGATTTCGCCGATATTGTTGGGTTAGAGCTGATGGAAAATGGGGAAGTCTTAACGATTGCAGGTTCCCGAGGAAACCTACAACTGGTGAATGGGCGCCCCCTGGTAAGGTTCGACACCGAGTACATCCTTTTGGCAGCCCCCGCTTGGAAAAGAGCACCCAACGACTGGTATGTGAGTGAAGATTTCCTGTCCAAGGCATTGCCCCTGTTGGTCAACCGCAGGTTTAGTAAGTTGTCTGACCTGCGCTATCGGGTAGAGGCCCTGGCGGAAAATCCAGTCCAGGTCAAAGTGAGCAACTATCCGGATCGTGTAAGGGTGGTCTTTCAATCCAGTCTCAATGCTCCCATTCAAGTCCGAGAATTCAAGGATTACATTCAAGTCGCTTTTGACCAGTTCCTGGTGCGGCCGGAGTTTTCCAAAATTCCTCCGGATCGTCGCCTGGTTGCTTCCGTGGACTTCGATTCCAGCAATATCTACGGAACCTTTCGCATTCAAAAGGGTAATCTTTACAACAGCTTCCGACAACTGACCCTGACGGCTCCGGTCAGAAAGGTCGTTGATATTTACGGCCCCCCCAATATGTCGAGTTTGGGCTCTGACAGCGAGCCCGATTCACCGGAGCACAGCCCTTCTGAGGGATCGGCACCACCTCCCTCCCCGCAAGAGCCGGGCAATCTCATCACCATCGATCCGGGCCATGGAGGAAGAGATTTTGGAGTGAACTCCCCGGAAGGAATCGCAGAAAAACACTTGACTCTGCGAGTTGCTAGACGCATCGGGAACTTGCTCAAGGAAAGCGGATATCGAGGCATGCTGACTCGTACTCGCGATGTAGAATTAGCGGTTGAGCAGAGAGGATCGATAGGAAATTATTATCGCTCCCAGGTCTATCTCAGCATTCATGTGGGAGGCTCCCCGTCTCCCAAAACCCGTGGGCCTGTGGTCTACCTGCACAAGTACTCCCAAGACAATGAGCCAGTGATGCTCGAGCCCAACCAGGAGGACCCATCATTTTTCTCGCCAAGACGACCACCCTCGCGAACAGTTGAGGACAGCGACAAGCTTGTCCGTTGGGAAGAAGGCCAACAAACATATCTCGGCTCGAGCCGTGAACTTGCAGAGTTACTTCAGGAGGAACTCAATTTGCTTTGGGGAATCGAAAACAGGGTGGCCGAAATTCCTCTGGCGGGCCTGGCTCCCGTCACGGCACCGGCAGTGCTCATCGAATTGGGTTTTTTGACCAATCCTGAGGACTACCAGAGACTCAGCTCAATGGAGTTTCAGGAGCAGGTCGCCCGCACCATAACTTCCGCAGTGGATACCTTTCTGCAGGGAAGGAACCTGGAGTGAATAAACTCAAGAACATCCTTAGCTCCAGAATGAGCCAGGTCACGAACGAACACCGCACTATCCTGATCGCCTTGGTTTTGGTTTCCCTGGTCGTCATGGTGACGCTTTACCTCTACAACATCGAGCGCCAGCATCAGGAGGATGTGAGCAACGTCGATCAGAACAGGCTCGATGTCGAGTCCAGCGCATTAGAGGCACGCAGCTCTGGCGATCTGACCATTAGGCTGTACTTTTATCAGCCCGGGGTCATGGCTCCTCATCCCGACCTGCTGACTTTAGAGACACGATCCATATTCCTGACCGAAGATATTACTCTCACTGCCCGTCAGATCATTCATGAAGTCCTCAAAGGTCCCTCCACGAAGGAAGGCTTTCAAGTCTTTTCTGAACGGGCCGAACTGCGACAGGTTTATTTACTGGAGGACGGAACCGCGCTTGTGGATCTGTCCCAGGAGATCATTTATCCAGCAGTCGGGGGTGTAGCAGCCGAGCTTTCCGCCCTTTATTCGATCACTCGATCGCTGATTGAAAACATCCAGGAAATCAAACAGATCAAATTTTTGGTTGAAGGGCGGGAACGCCCCACTCTGGCCGGACATGTTTCCATTCGGGAACCCTTTATGTAGAATGTCCGAAATGTCCGATCGATGTGATGAGCGTCCACTGAACCAAATGCGCACGGTGACCATTACACCTGCCTACAGCAAGCATGCAGAAGGTTCGGCACTCATTGAATGCGGAGACACCCGAGTCATCTGCACGGCCAGCATTGAAGACAAGGTCCCTTCATTTTTACGGGGCAGTAAAAAAGGCTGGGTCACTTCCGAATACGGCATGATTCCCCGTTCGACGGGAACAAGAATGACTCGAGATGCCACCAAGGGAAAACCTTCCGGACGAACCCAGGAAATTCAACGACTGATCGGCCGATCACTTCGTTCCGTTGTCGATATGCATGCTCTGAAGGAAAGGACCATCTGGTTGGATTGTGACGTCATTCAGGCCGACGGGGGGACCCGAACAGCCTCCATCACGGGGGCCTTCGTAGCCCTGGCACTAGCCATGGCAAAACTTCAGAAAGAGGGGAGCCTGGATAAGCCTGCTCTCTTAGACTATGTAGCAGCCATCAGCGTAGGTATGGTTGACGGAGAGCCCTGTCTGGATCTCGCCTATGAAGAGGATGTGGCAGCTGAGGTGGACATGAATGTGGTCATGACCGGTCAGGGTCTCTTTGTTGAGATCCAGGGAACAGCTGAGGAAAAGCCTTTTTCACAGTCTCACCTGGAAGCCCTTCTGGGTCTGGCCAAAGGCGGCATCCAAGACCTGATTGTGCAGCAGCGACTTGTTCTCGAAGAGCAACTCGAAAATTTAACAGACCTGTTTCAAAGTGACTCCGATCAGCAAGTTGCGATTCCTTCTGGCCACCCAAAATAGGGGCAAGGTCCGGGAGATTTGCTCGGCCCTCTCACTCTTCAACATCGAATTCGAGTTTCTGCTGGGACGAGACGATCTTCCCGAAGCCCTCGAATCCGGTATGACTTTCGCCGAAAACGCCCGTATCAAAGCTGAGCACTATCACCAACTAACTGGGCTCCCCACACTGGCTGAAGACTCAGGACTCGTGGTGGATGCTTTGGGTGGCAAACCGGGGGTACATTCCGCTCGCTTCGCTCCTACAGACAAGGAACGCATCGAAAAACTCCTGCGGATGTTGGACTCCCGTCCCGGTCCTACCTCAAGAAGTGCGCGTTTTGTATCGGCTATCTGCCTCCTTCTGCCTGAGGAGCAGATCGAAGTGACGGGCGAGGTTCAGGGAGAGCTGGCTCAGGAACCCAGAGGCACTCACGGGTTCGGTTACGACCCGATCTTCTACTACCCTCCTCTTGGAAAAACCTTTGCCCAAATGACGGTGGAAGAAAAAAACCAAATCTCCCACCGAGCTCTAGCCCTGGAGAAGCTGCGTGAACGGTTTAACCGGTGGCTTGCATGAGAGTTCGGTGCCAGCCTTAACCCGAATTAGGCATAGATTTTTTACTGTGGCGCCGGAACCATCCGCCCTGACTGCGTTGCCGCTCGCTCAGGCTCCTCGACGTGCCGTACAGTACGCCTGCGGTGCCCTCGGTCGCGCGCCTGGTCAGGACGGCGTTTTCGACGCCTCGCTACAAAAACCTATGCATAATCCGGGCTAGAAACTCTCCAATGATACCGGGACTTTCTCCAAGAATTCCGTGCCTGTCCCTATTGAGCCTCCAGTACCCGTTCCAGCGCTTCCACTGTAGTAGCAGGTTCCTGACACGCGTAGTTACGGCAAACATAGACCGTGGCTCGATCATCGATGACGGTCTTCCCGTCCAACAACGGGATCCTTTGGACCAGCTCTGAATCGGGCTCTTGCAAAAACGCCAGCACCTTGTTGGGGAGAAATCTTTTCCTCACCGGTTGAAGCAGGGCTTCCCGTTCAGAGGCCTTGCCTAAAACAGCAATTTCCTGAGCCGGACTCAAGAAAAACTCCAATGCTTGCAGCCAATATCCAAAAGCTGAGGAAAACTGCGAGAGTCCTCCCGATACCTGATGCAGCATGCTCTGGGCCAGGTCCCGATACTCCTGCTTCCCCAACAGAACGGACAATCGAAGGAGATTCAGGCAAGTGACCCCGGCGCCGGCGGGCGTTGCATTGTCCTGGTATTCCTTTCGCCGAATCAAGAGTGTCTCGTGATCGGAAGAGGTGAAGTAAAAATCATTCCCTTCCTCATCCTGAAAGAGCTCGAATTGGCGCTCCATGAGACGACAAGCGTGGTCCAACCAGCGCATGTCCCCGGTCACCTGGTAAGTCGCCAACCATCCCTCAATGACCAGGGCGTAGTCTTCCAAATATCCGTTGAGATGTGCCCTTCCCTGTCTCCAGCTGCGCAGTAACCGTCCCTCCACCATGATCGCTGAAGCCAAGAACTCCGCGTTTTTCACAGCGATCTCCAAAAGCTTGGAATCGTTTAAAACAAACGCCGCCTCGGCAAAACTGGTGAGCATCATCCCATTCCAGGCCGTCAGCACCTTGTCATCCAGTGGCGGTTTGACTCGCTCTTGTCGGGCTTCGAGGAGCTTTTGACGAGCCTGGACCAGAAACCCTTTCAGTTCCTCTCCAGATTTTCCAAGGGACTGACTCAACTCGCCCAACGTCATGCGGTGGTGCAAAATGCTTTTTCCTTCGAAGTTTCCAGAATCCGTCACATCGAAATACCGGTTGAAGATTAAGGCATCTTCTCTTCCCAGGACCGCTTCCACCTGGGCGGGAGTCCAAACATAAAACTTCCCCTCCTCCCCCTCGCTGTCAGCGTCCTGGGATGAATAAAACCCCCCAGAGGGATCCATCATCTCGCGTTGGACGTACTCGAGCGTCTCCTCCACGATTTCACGGTAATAGGAATCTCCAGTGACTTGATAAGCCTCCAGGTACAGTCGGGACAAGAGAGCATTGTCGTACAGCATTTTCTCGAAGTGGGGGACCAGCCAACCTCCATCGACAGTGTATCGATGAAAGCCTCCACCTAACTGATCGTAGATTCCACCCCGAGCCATCTCATCAAGACTGAGTCGGACCATCTCAAGGGCCTTCTCTGTGCCCGTTCTATGGTGGTAACGAAGCAAGAACCCCAGGACCAGGGTGCTGGGGAATTTGGGAGCGCCTCCAAACCCGCCGTGCTGACTGTCGAATTGATGAAACACCTGGGTATAAGATTGATCCAGAAGCCCTTTCTCCAGCTCCTCACGGCCTTTCCCTAGAGTCATCTGGCCCAATCTCTGGACAATTTCTTCCCGGTTCTCCTCCAGCTCGCTGCGACGCGTTCGATAGGTCTCAGCGACACTTCTCAACACACGCTTAAATCCGGGTCGCCCATAAGAGTCCTCGGGAGGAAAATAGGTGCCCCCATAGAAAGGGACCTGATCGGGGCTCAGAAAGACGGTCAGTGGCCATCCGCCGCTTCCCGTTGCCATCTGCACAAAGTTCATATAGATAGCGTCCAGATCGGGCCGTTCTTCGCGGTCCACCTTGATATTGATGAAATTTTCGTTCATCAACTGGGCAATTTCTTCATTCTCAAAGGATTGCTGCTCCATGACATGACACCAATGGCAGGCTGCGTATCCCACACTGAGCAAGATGGGCTTGTCCTGCGCTCGCGCTGCGTTCAGGGCTTCTTCACCCCAGGAGTACCAGTCCACCGGATTGTGGGCATGCTGGAGCAGGTAGGGACTGCTCTGATCAATCAAACGATTGGTGTTCTTCTTCTCCGCCATATCGCGGCAAGTTTAACGGTTCCGAGTTCCAGGTGCCAGGTCGGAGCGCCCTTCGGGCGCGTTCCAGGTTCCAAGTTTCAGGTTCCAGTTTGGAATTTTTTGATTTGGAATTTGGAATTTGTTTAGGATTTTGAATTTGGGATTTAGTATTTCCCCTGACGGCTGGCCGTCAGGGGCTACTCCTCAATCGCAGCCGGGCACCCTGCACGGCAAAGGAGATTCCCTCCCTATCCACCTCAAATTCCCCCTCTGGATGAAAGACAGCGTCCGATGAGAGGATGATGGATCCATCGTCTCCGCGGAAAATCACCTCCCCAGCAATCGTTTCTACGCTAGTAGTTCTCAACTTCAATACGACGGCAGCGGGAAGCTGCGGACTCAAAACAAGGAAGATCACTGATTGAGATTGGAATATCTCTGCTTCAGGGACATCCACGCCCTCCAGGACCAGTCGATAGTCATCGGTCTTGACAAAGCGCTCTTCACCGCTTTGATCGGCGATTTCTGCAGCCATCTCCACGAATTGGAGGTCCGAGTTCCTTCCAATGTAGATCGTGACGCCTAGGACCAGAACACCGGCCGTAAGCAGGCGGCGCCAGGGAAAACCTCCATGGCTCACCTGCCGGCCTATATAGGCCAGCGACAGGGGGACCAGCAACAGGAACAGATCCTGCCAAAATGCCTCTCCTGGCGTGCGCTGGATCAGGCTTCCGAAACAGCCGCAGGCGGCGTCTTCATCGCGCAGTCCGTTGAGGACCAGCCAATAATTACGGCCGGTTAGAAACAGGAAAAAGCTCACCAGTAGGGTGGTCGGAAACAGAACCCAAAGTCGGCGAAGCCCCAGGATCAGAACCGTTCCCAGTCCCACTTCCAGGGCCAGAGCAATGAGTGTGACGGTTCGAACCGAGAAGAGGAAGTCCAATTGCTCCAGGCGGATTTGCTCAGCAAAGGCCCCTGGTTCCACGATCTTGGCCCCGGCAGCCACCAAAAGCACCAGACCAAGAACTCTGGCCCCCAAAGACCCGACTATCGACTTCCACTTCATCTCTGTGCATGGTATCGAGTCCAGGACAAAGACTGCAAGAGCCAAATAAAACGGTTTCTTCGAAGTCTGGAAACTGTTACTATCGCTGCTGCACGGTTTCAGTTCATTGAAATCGCTACGGATCGAAAGTTCAGTTTGTGAAAAAATGGCCAAGGGCTTACATTTATGGGCTTACATACATAGATCCTAAAAGTGTATACTCCAGGTCAATGTTATATTTAAGCTCACTTCTTGAGAGGAGACAAGAGAATGCGTGAACTAAGATTACCTCTGCTACTGGGTAGTGTGGTGGTGTTGTTAGCGGCTGGAGGTTGTGCAAATCGGCCTCCTGTACTCAATTGCGTCGCGGATCAGCTCACGTTGACCGAGGGAGAGTCGACAACGATACAATCTAATGCGACAGATCCGGACCGGAACGACCAGCTGACCTTTGCCTGGACCGCTGACCAAGGAGCGTTGGTGGATCAGGGTGATGGATCGGCTGTTTTCGATTCGACTTCGCTGGGCGCGGGAACGTACACCGTCAGCCTGGAAGTGTCAGATAAAAAGCAGAACGTGGCCATTTGTGAGATCGATCTGACGGTTGGGAAGAATTCAATGGCACCCACCGCATCCTGTGAACCCTCGAATATGCTTGTCACTGAGGGCCAATCCAGGCGCATACAGGTTCAAGCTGCTGATCCCAATGGTGACCCCCTGACCTACTCCTGGACAGTGGATGGCCGAGCGGTCACCAATAACCAGTCCTCGTTTGAGTTCGGGACAATCAATCGCACAGTGGGCAATCATCGAGTCGGGGTAATGGTCAGGGATACCGACGGACTGACGGCCAATTGCGAATTCCGTGTCACCATCGATCCCAGGCCCAATACCGCTCCGAGTGTAGCCTTAACCCTTGATAAAACAGACGTTTATGCCGGAGATACCGTAGGAGCAAACGCCCAGGCCAGCGATCCGGAAAATGATCCTATAACCTACGCTTGGACTCTGGATAGTCAAAGGCGTCCCGAGTCTTCGTCGCGGATACAGGTCAACACCAGAGGACTGGCTGGAGGCCGTCACAGTGTGGCCGTGACCGTCGAAGATGATCGCGGCGCCTCCGCCAGCGACACCAAAACGTTCTCGGTGAGTGAAAAAATCGTTATTCGTATGGGGGGAAATCTCCCCAATAACGTAGCCAAAGCCCAGTTAGATGAAATCGCCCTCAAGATGCGGCAGAATCCACAACTAAGGGCCACCTTGACGGGACACACGGACGACTCAGGGTCCGAGGAAGCCAATGAACGTGTGGGCCTGCGCCGTGCAGATGCAGTCAAGTCCTATCTGGTGTCAGAACAGAACATTAACGAGGGCCGGGTTGAAACCCAGAGTGCCGGCGAGACCCAACCCATTGCCAATAACTCGACTCCTCAGGGCCAGAGCGATAACCGCCGGGTTGAGGTTGAGTTGTTTGTGCCCTAGTTTGGAAGTGTTCATTTGGGGACAGAGCGCCCTCTGTCCCCATCTTTTCCCCACCTCCCCGCCACTCAGTACCCCCTAGCCAAGATCAGCTCGTTTTACTGTAGTCCTGTAGTATAGTTGCCACCGGGATGAATAAGACGAGTGGGGTCACAGGGGTTCCAGGGGAAGCTCATTTTCACCCTGCCCTATCCACATGGTTCAAGCAGCGATTCGGTGAGGCCACCGAGCCGCAAAGGCTGGGCTGGCCGGTCATCCAGAAGGGTGATCACGTCTTGATTGCTTCTCCCACCGGCTCCGGGAAGACATTGGCGGCCTTCTTGTGTGCTATCGACCGTCTGGTTCAACAGGGCATCCAAGGCCACCTCCCCGATACCACCCAGGTCCTTTATCTGTCTCCCCTCAAGGCGCTGGCTAACGATGTTCGTAGGAATTTAGTGGAACCCCTGCAGCAGATTCGGGAAGTAGCCAGCCAGATGCAACTGGAGATCCCAGAAGTCCGGACCATGGTGCGCACGGGTGACACCCCGGCAAAAGAGCGCCTGCGCATGATCCGAAAACCTCCCCACATTCTCGTCACCACTCCTGAATCCCTTTTCATTCTCTTGACCAGTGAGAGCCGGACAGAGAATGCTGCAGACGGTGACCACCGTCATTGTGGATGAGATTCATGCATTGGCCAGGGACAAACGCGGCTCCCATTTGAGCCTTTCCCTGGAAAGACTCCAAGCCCTGACGGGGCAACCCATTCAGCGTATTGGACTTTCGGCCACCCAGAAACCGATTGAAGCGATCGCCCGCTTTCTGACAGGAGTGGATCGCTCTGCCACGGTCCTCGACCTGGGACACCGGCGTCACATGGAACTGGCCGTAGAGGTTCCCCATGACGAGCTGGGGGCGGTGGCAAGCAACGAAATGTGGGAAGAAATCTATGACAGACTCTCCCACCTGATCCGCCAGCACCAAACCACGCTCATCTTTGTCAACACTCGCCGTCTGGCCGAGAAGGTGACCTATCACCTGGCTGAACGATTCGAAGACGACTCCATAGCCGCTCATCATGGAAGCCTGTCAAGAGAAATCCGTCTGGAGACGGAAGAACGGCTCAAGACCGGCGCAGTCAAGGCGGTCGTGGCCACAGCATCATTGGAACTGGGGATCGACATCGGTTCTGTTGACCTGGTTTGCCAACTCGGTTCCACGCGTTGGATATCCCTTGCCCTGCAGCGCATTGGACGCTCCGGCCACTGGAAAGGAACTATCCCCAAAGGCCGGATCTTTGCCACAACGCGAGATGAACTTCTCGAGTGCGCGGCACTGGTCCGATCCATCAAGAGTGGACACTTGGATCAGATCCGAATTCCTCCCGCTCCCCTGGATATTCTGGCCCAACAGATCGTAGCCGCGGTGGCGAGCCGGGAGTGGGAGGAGGAAGAACTGTTCCAGGTCTTTCGCAGAGCAGCTCCCTACTCTTCTCTTCTTCGCACTGAATTTGACGCCGTTGTGACGATGCTGGCCGAAGGAATCTCCACACGTCACGGTCGTCGAGGGGCGTATTTACACCGTGACCGGATCAACGGAAAGATTCGGGCCCGGCGCGGAGCTCGGCTGGCCGCCATCACCTCAGGCGGAGCCATTCCCGACCGTGCTGATTATCTGGTGAAGACCGACCCTGAAGAGACTTTGGTGGGGACTCTGGATGAAGATTTTGCAATAGAGAGTATGCAGGGGGACATCTTTCTGTTGGGAAACACCTCCTGGCGCATCCGCCGAATCGAAACTGGGGTGGTGCGGGTGGAGAATGCCGGCGGAGCTCCTCCCACCGTTCCCTTCTGGCGAGGTGAAGCACCCGCACGGTCCGATGAACTCTCTCAGGCCTTCTCGGAAATTCGAGAGCAGATTGTGGCACTCGGCGAAGAAAAGGCCCAGCAGTGGCTCAAACGGGAATGTGGCCTCGATGACCGGGGAGCGGAACAAGCCGCCCACTATGTGGTGGCAGGAAAAACGGCTCTGGGGGCACTGGCCACTCAGAACTGTGTCGTTGCTGAGCGCTTCTTTGACGAATCAGGAGGCATGCAGCTGGTTCTGCATGCTCCCTTTGGCAGCCGAATCAACAGAGCGTGGGGTCTGGCCTTGCGTAAACGCTTTTGCCGCTCCTTCAATTTCGAGCTTCAGGCAGCGGCCACAGAAAACGGCATCCTCATCTCTCTGAGCGATCAGCACAGCTTCCCTTTGGACAGTATTTTTGCTTTCTTGTCTTCACATAGCGTACGCGAGGTTCTGATTCAGGCACTTTTGGCCTCTCCTCTGTTCAGGACTCGCTGGCGCTGGAATGCGAGTCGCGCCCTAGCCATTCTCCGTTTCTTGACCGGTAGAAAAGTTCCACCTCCCCTTCAGCGAATCCGTTCTGATGATCTTCTGGCTTCTATTTTTCCGGAACAGGCGGCCTGCCTGGAAAATATTCAAGGGGATATCGTAGTGCCTGACCATCCGCTGGTTTTCGAAACCGTTCGAGACTGCGTGAATGAAGCCATGGACGTGGATGGTCTCATCGAGATTTTGAGCAAAATTGAAGGTGGACAAGTCCAATGCGTAGCCGTGGACACCCGGGAGCCCTCTCCATTCAGCCACGAGATTCTCAACGCCAATGCATACGCTTTCCTGGACGATGCCCCTCTGGAGGAACGTCGCGCTCGAGCCGTCCAGACCCGGAGAACTTTGTCCGGGCCGGCCCGAGAACTCGGTGTATTGGACGCTGAGGCCATCGAGCAGGTGGCCCAGGATGTCTGGCCTCCCATGGAAAATTCCGACGAATTGCACGATGCTCTTCTGACCCTGGGAGTGCTCACAGATTCTGAGGTTGAGCGCAGCCGAAACCTGCTCGAACAATTGGTGAAGCATCGTAGGGCCGGAAGTGTACTCGTTGAACCCCTGGTTGATGAGGAAAGTCAACAGCCCCAGGAGCCCGTGGCTCTCTGGTTTGCATCGGAAAGGATAAATCTGATCAAATCCGTCTACCCAGCGGGACAAATCGTTCAAACACTTGACCTTCCCGAGAAGGTCCTGTGGGAGAAGGATAGGGAATTGGAGGTGGAACAGGCCGTACGTGAACTGGTTCGATGTCGTCTCCAATCCTCAGGTCCGACCACCCTGGGAGAGTTATGTCGACTCTTGAATCTCCCCAGGGGCGCCCTTGAAACCGCTCTGCAAGGACTGCAAGGGGAGGGTCAGATTCTTTCAGGCTCCTATCGGGCCTCGGCCGATAATCTGGAGTGGTGTGATCGAAGGCTTTTGGCTCGAATCCATCGCCTCACCTTGGGACGTTTGCGTCGCGAGATTGAACCGGTCTCTCCGGCCGAGTTTATGCGATTCCTCTTGACCTGGCAGCACCTGCCCTCCGGTACTCAGTTACACGGCGAACAAGGACTCTCCATCATATTGGATCAACTGCAGGGTTTTGAAGCTGCGGCCGCAGCCTGGGAGGAGTTCCTTCTGCCCAGCCGAATCAGCGGGTATGTTCCTAAACTCCTGGATCGATTGTGCCTCTCGGGAGAATTCGCCTGGGGTCGGTTATCCGTACCTTCGACTCTGGAAACGGAAGGTATGGAAGAACGGCCCTATTCATCGCCCCGCGGGATTCGGCCCTCGCGCCTGGCGCCGGTGGCTTTCTTCAAGCGGATGGAGATGCCCGACTTTTTTCTGCGTCGTCATCTCGAAAGCGGGCAGCCCGATCCGTCTGCCCAACAAGTTGAGCAGCTGAATCTCTCCCATCCCGCTCACGAAGTCCTGGAGCAACTCCATCGATGGGGAGCCTGTTTCTTTGAGGATCTGGTGAGAACCACCGGAAGACTGCCGCTGGAAGTCGAAGAGGGATTATGGGAATTGGTTGCTGCAGGCCTGGCCACGGCCGATGGTTTTGACAGTCTTCGCTTCCTCATCGACCCCAATCGGAAGCGTGGATTCCCACACCGAGCCTCACGCAGGTCCAGCCGTCGAACGCTCAAACGGTCCATGGGTCGCTGGACGCTACTGGGCGTGCCCGGGACGGCCAATTCTGGGACAGGCCCAGAATCCGCCCGCAACGTACTGGAATCAAAGGAGAATTCTTTGGGCTGGCACCAAACTCCTAAATATCTCGACCTGGTGGCTCGGCAACTCTTGAAACGCTGGGGCGTGGTCTTCCGTGACCTATTGGCCCGGGAGAGCCTGACCTTCGCCTGGCGGGATCTCCTGAAGATTTACCGGACCATGGAAGCTCAGGGACAGTTGCGGGGTGGAAGGTTTGTCTCCGGTTTTGTTGGCGAACAGTTCGCCCTTCCCGAAGCGCTCGATGCCCTGAGAGCCATC
>JAZFTY010000056.1:0-3058 GCA_036446935.1 Acidobacteriota bacterium
TTTTTCCAGGTCCCGCTCTGCCTGCATCGAGACCACAATCCCATTGGGAGGATAATCAAATCCGAACCGGTCCAGATAGCGGATGGCCTCGCCGTAGATATGCATGTGAGGTTCAATGATTCCAGGAATCAGGGTGCGCCCCTTCAAATCAAGGACTCGGGTGTCGGGTCCCGCCAGGGCCCGGATTTCCCCACTGGTCCCCAGCTTGACGATCTTGTGCCCTTTCACCGCTACGGCCTGGTAGATCCTCCCCACGCTGGTGGAGGTGGATTTATCGTCCATGCTCACCACCTTGGCGTTGACCAGAATCGTATCGGCGTACCCGTACTGGGCCACCTCAGGCGGGATTTGCTGGGCATGCAAAGGGAAGGTAAGCAGAATGAGCAGCGCTATGGCACACACGCTGTTGCAATGGTAAAGAAGAGATTTCGTTTTGCTGATTCGATGCATAGGTCGAGCCTCTCTTTTCTTAATAAGGACCTCATATTGGAGCAATTTGTTGCTCTATATCTTATCGGAGAAGCTGGGAAGGGGAAAGCAGGGGTTGAAGTAAATCTCAAATTCCAAATCCTAAATTCCAAACCTCGGAGTGTGGTCTCATGGACTGTCTTGAACCGAATTTGTTTGCGATTTGGAATTTGGAATTTGGGATTTCAGCCGGTCTGCCGGCTGTCACTCCCTCCGCGCATTCTGTTGGGCTGATCCAGGCGGGACCAGAAAGGCCGAAGCCAGGGCCAGGAGAGAAAAAACAAAGCCGACAAAAAAGACATCCTGTAAAGCCATGCCCAGAAGCTCTTGCAACTTGGGTAAAAGAGCCGAGGAGATCTGAGCGCGGTTCAGGGGGTTCACGATGGCATCCGGGTGGCGGGCCACATAGGCAATCTGCTCCGTCTGTTCGGTCGCTTCCAGAGCCGACAGTCTGGACATCATCTGCCCTGCCAGGACCGCTCCCATAATGGCGATACCGATAGAGGCTCCGATGGTTCGAAAGAACTGGGTTGCAGAAGTGGCAATCCCCAGGTAGCTCCGGGGAAAGCGGTTCTGAACCGCAATGAGCATGGAGACCATGCTTAATCCCATTCCCGTGCCCATGAGAACCAACACCATCCCCAACTCGAAAAGGGAAACCTGGGCGGTAACCCGGCTGAGCAGGAAAAAGCCAATGCTCAGGGAAACCATACCCGCGATCACCGTTTTCCGGTACCCCACGATGAGAATCAAACGTCCTCCGACAATGGAGAAAACCACCCACCCTAACATCAGCGGGGTGATGGCCCATCCGGCCTCTGTTGCCCCTGTGCCCAGCACCCCCTGGACAAATAGGGGGATAAAGGAAATCGCTCCGAAGAGGGCCATGCCACTGAATAAACCATTGAGGGCGGCCGCGGAAAACATCCGATCGTTAAAAAGGTGTAATGGCAAGATAGGATCCGCGGTTCTTCGTTGCTGGAAGACAAATAGGGCCAGGAGAATCACCGCCGTGATCAAGGCTAGAGACTTCCCCGGGGTTGGCTCGCCGTCTTTGAATTGATCCAGACTGACGAGAAGGAGGGAAAGAGAAACGATCAACAGCAGAACTCCCAGGTAATCCACCCTGCTGTCCCGTCGGCTCCTGGGTTCAACCAGTGCCAGAGCGATAATGGTCCCCGCCAAAAGGCCAAAGGGAATATTGAGGAAAAACACCCATCGCCAGGAAAGGTGGTCGGTAATGAGTCCCCCCAGCAGAGGTCCGAGGATACTGCTGAGTCCCCACACACCGCTGAACCAGCCTTGCATGCGGGCACGACGCTCCAGAGAGTAAATGTCACCGACAATGGTCATTCCCAGGGGAAGCAAGGCTCCCGCCCCCAAACCCTGAATGGCTCGAAAGGTAACCAGTTGCCCCATCGACTGACTCAGACCGCACAGAACCGAACCGCCCACAAACAATCCGATGCCAGCGATATAAAATAAGCGTCGCCCATAAAAATCGGAAAGACGCCCCCAAAGCGGAACGCTCACCGTGGCCGTCAGGAAGTAGATCGAGTACACCCAACTGTAAAACTCAAGACCCCCAAGACTTGAAATGACGGTGGGCATGGCCGTCACCACAGCCGTTGCCTCCAAAGCGCTGAGGAAGAGTCCCATCATGACCCCCGCGGTAATCCAGGCCCTGCGCTGCGGCGTCAACTTCAAGGGGCCCAGCAACTGCTCTGGATTTTGGGCTGTGTCGGATAGCATGGAGAGGGGATTATAGCAGGGGGCTAGCTTGCCGGATCGAACGGGAGCATGGTAGGGTAAGTCCCCTTAAAGTGTCCCATCTTGAATCAAACCCCGAGAATTCCGTTCGTCACGACTGGAGTGATGAACAGATCCAGGCCATCCACGATCTGCCCTTTCCCGATTTGCTCTTTCAGGCCCAGCTGGCACACCGTCGCTACCACGATCCTCAGAAGGTGCAGCTTTGTACCCTGTTGAGCATCAAGACCGGCGGCTGTCCTGAGGACTGCAGCTATTGCCCCCAGAGTGCCTATTACGAGAGCGACGTCCCTTCGCAGGAATTATTGGATCTAGAACAGGTCCTGGAAGCTGCACGCCAGGCCCGGCGTCACGGTTCGACACGCTTTTGCATGGGCGCTGCCTGGAGAGAGGTCCGCCAGGGTGCTGAATTCGAGCGCGTGTTGGAGATGGTTCGGCAGGTCCGTGAACTGGGAATGGAGGTGTGTTGCACTCTGGGAATGCTCAACTCCGACCAGGCCCAGCGCCTGGCTGAAGCGGGACTGACCGCTTACAACCACAACCTGGACACCGGCCCCGATTACTACGATCAAATCATTACCACGCGAACTTATGAGGACCGCCTACGTACACTCGAGATTGTCCGCGAGGCGGGCGTGAGTGTCTGCTGTGGAGGCATTCTGGGGATGGGCGAAAGCGGGCAGGATCGGATCGCTCTCTTGCGGGTTCTCTCTCACCTGAATCCCCATCCGGAAAGCGTTCCCATCAACGCACTGGTTCGGGTCAAGGGAACTCCTTTGGGTGATCGCTCCCCGGTGGATCCCATTGAGATTGTCCGTAT
>JAZFTY010000057.1:0-9632 GCA_036446935.1 Acidobacteriota bacterium
ATTTGGACTTCGACTATCTCATCGATCTGACCGCTTTGGATTACCTGGGAGACGAACAGCGGTTTTGTATGGTCTATCATCTCTATTCCTACAAGCACGATAGGCTGATTCGAATCAAAGCCCGCATATCGGAGGAGGAGGTCGTGCCTTCAGTGACTTCTGTCTGGAAAACCGCTGATTGGATGGAGCGGGAAGTCTACGACATGTTTGGCATCGGGTTTTCCGGACATGAAAATCTGAAGCGCATTCTCCTACCCGATGATTGGCACGGTCATCCTTTGCGCAAGGATTACGATATTAAATTACAGGACCAGGCCTGGATCAAGAAGCACCTACACATCATAAAAACTCCCGCATGAAGACAACAGTGGAAGAATCGACCGTTCTCGACGCCAAGGTCCTGGAGCTGAACATGGGCCCTCAGCACCCGTCTACTCACGGTGTGCTGCGAGTGAAATTGAAACTGGACGGTGAGCGGGTGCTGGATGCGGAGTGCATCATTGGTTATTTGCACCGGGGTGTGGAGAAGATCAGCGAGAATCGATCCTACATCAAGTGCGTACCCTACTACGATAGAACGGATTACATTGCTGCGGTTTCCAACGTCTATGGCTATCTCCTGGGTGTGGAAGCGATGATGCAGATCGAGGTGCCGAAACGTGCCCAGTATATCCGCATCATGATGACGGAGTTTAGCCGTATTTCGAGCCATCTGCTCTGGCTGGCCACTCATGCTATTGATATCGGGGCCATGACGGTGTTTTTGTATTGTTTCCGGGAACGGGAGGAAATTCTCAAACTGTTCGAGGCCCTCTTCGGTGCCCGGTTGACCACCCACGCGTTCCGAGTGGGTGGCCTTTGGAAGGACCTGCCCGCAGGTTTTGAAGAGGCAGCGCGCAAATTCATCGATGAGTTCCCCGACAGAGTGGACGAATATGAGCAGTTGCTCACCAAGAACCGAATCTGGCTGGCTCGGACCCAGGGAATTGGAGTGATTTCCGGTAAAGAAGCCATCGACTGGGGCTTGACGGGTCCCGTGTTGCGCGGTTCCGGGATGAAGCACGATGTCCGGAAGGATCGTCCTTATGGAGGATACGAAGAGTTCGATTTCGATGTTCCGGTGGGTGAAAACGGAGATACCTACGATCGCTACCTGGTTCGCCTGGAGGAGATGCACCAGAGCCGGCGAATCATTCAGCAGGTATTGGATCGGCTGCCCGATGGACCCGTTCGCGGGAAGGCACCCAAGATTGTCAAACCGCCCGTGGGCGAGTACTATTCGGGCATTGACGGCCCTCGGGGAGAGCTGGGTTACTATATTGTCAGTGACGGTTCGGCACAACCCTTTCGAGTGAGAATCCGTCCCCCTACCTTTATTAGCCTGCAGGCCTTGCGCCGGTTAGTGAGGGGGCATTTGATGGCAGATGTGGTTGCCATCATCGGCACCTTGGACATTGTATTGGGTGAGGTCGACCGATGATCGAGATCTTGCTCATTTACGCCATTATTCCCTTGATCAAGATTGGCGTGATCGTGTTGTTCCTTTCCGGGGCGATCGCCTACCTGACGCTGCTGGAACGCAAATTGATTGCCCACATCCAGGTTCGTCTCGGCCCCATGAGGGTGGGATGGCACGGTCTTCTTCAGCCCATTGCCGATGGTCTGAAGTTTCTTCTCAAAGAGGACATCGTGCCAACCAAAGCCGACGCTCTTATTTTCACCATTGCACCGGCGATTTCCTTGCTTCCCGCCTTTCTGGTCTTTGCAGTGGTACCTTTCGGGCCTCCTGACATGTTAGAGGGGCCGTTGCGCTGGATTCTGGGCTGGTTTATTGACGATACGGCAACGATTACAAGGATCGCCGAAAATGCCATTGCTTCCGGGGGATACGTGACCGACATCAACATCGCTCTCCTCTTTGTTTTGTCGGTCTCCTCGGTCGGTATTTTGGGGGTCATTCTGGGAGGATGGGCTTCCAACAGTAAGTTTCCCCTGCTGGGGGCACTGAGGTCCTCCGCTCAGATGGTCAGCTATGAAGTGGCCCTGGGATTTGCCATCATTGGAGTTCTCCTGGTGGCGGGCTCTCTGAGCCTGGTTGAGATTGTTCAGAATCAGCAGCAACAGCAGGTCTGGTATATCTTTTACCAACCCGTGGCCTTTGTCCTCTTTTTCATCTGTGGGCTGGCGGAAACCAATCGCTTGCCCTTTGATCTCCCTGAGGCCGAAACCGAGCTGGTTGGAGGTTTTCATACCGAGTACAGCGGATTTCGGTTTTCACTGTTTTTCCTGGCAGAGTACGCCAATATGATTGCCGTTTCCGCCCTAGGCGTGATCCTGTTTTTGGGGGGATGGCTGCGGCCCTTTCCGAACTCTGACTGGTTGAGTTTCCTCGATTTTATCCCAGGCGTGTTATGGTTCCTGGGCAAAGTATTCGTGTTTCTTTATGTTTTCATCTGGTTGCGGGGGACCTTGCCCCGCTTCCGGTTTGATCAACTGATGCAGTATGGCTGGAAAATTTTCTTACCTGTGGCACTGGGCAATGTGGTTGTCACGGCGGGAGTTCTTCTTGCCTTTTTGTGAGACTGAAGAATGATGGATTTCTTGAGGCGCATCTTTTTCGTCGATATCTTGAAAGGTTTGGCGTTGACTTTCAAATACACCTACCGGAAGGTCTATACGGAACAGTACCCGCTTGAAAAGCCGAAGCTGGCGGGAAGGTATAAGGGAGCACCCCGTCTCAACAATGATCCCGTGACCGGGGAGACCCTTTGTATCGCCTGTGATCTTTGTGCCGAAATTTGTCCCGAAGATCTCATCGTCGTGGGTTCACAGCGCGATCCGGAAAGTCGAAAAAAAGTTCTCACCCATTACACGTTTGATACATCGCGTTGCCTTTTTTGTGGGTTGTGTCAGGAAGTGTGTCCGACCAACGCCATCGAATTGACCCAGGATTTCGAACTCGCGGCCTATGATCGCAGATCCATGGTCTGGGATCGAAAGCAGCTGGAAAAAAGATGGGATCGGATCCATTTCGGAAAGGATTACCATAAGTGACGGGTTCCAAGTTCCAAGTTTCAAGTTCCAAGTTAGAGAGTTCAGAAGCCAGAATTCAAACGATTTCTGGAGCTTGGACCCTGAAACCTGAAATCTGGAGTCCGAAACCTGGAACCTGGAACCTGGAACCTGGAACCTAACCCATGGAAGCTACTCTTTTCTACATACTGGCCACCCTGCTGGTGGTCTTTGCCATCCTGACGGTAACGGCGGCCAATCCCGTTCGCAGTGCCGTTTGTCTGATCTCCGCTCTGTTGAGCATGGCTGGGTTTTTCTTTCTCCTAGAAGCCGAGTTCGTTGGAGCGGTTCAGATTCTGGTGTATGTGGGTGGAATCATGGTGTTGTTTCTTTTTGTCATCATGCTTGTCAGTGTTCGGGATATGGAGAGTCAAAGGAGGATGAGTCGTCAGTGGAAAACTGCGCTGGTCCTGGGTATCGTGCTTTCCTGTGAACTGGTGTTTTTCGTGGTGCAAGGCGCCCAGGTCTTTAGTGCCGATACCGTCGATCAGCCATTTTTGAATCTAGAATCTCAGACTGGGAATACGGAGACGGTGGGCGGCCTGCTTTTCAGCACCTATCTTCTACCTTTTGAAATAGCCTCCGTATTGTTGCTGGTGGCGATGATCGCGGCAGTCGTGTTGACGCAGAAGCGACCTTGATATGGTGGATATAACACACTATCTGGTTCTCAGTACCATCGTTTTTTCGATTGGTGTGGTGGGGGTTCTCACCCGCAGAAATGTCATCATCATTTTGATGTCGATTGAACTGATGCTCAACTCGGTCAACTTGAACCTGGTTGCTTTTTCCGACCGGCTTCAGGATCCCTCGGGCCAGGTTTTCGCTGTTTTTGTCATCACCGTGGCCGCAGCAGAGGCGGCTGTTGGTCTGGGCATTATCATTGCTCTGTTCCGCAACAAAGAAACGGTGAATGTGGACGAGATCGACCTGATGAGAGGATAGCTGATGCGCAACTATTTCTGGCTCATTCCTCTATTTCCGCTCCTCGGGTTTATCCTTAATGGCGGTTTCGGTCTGTGGAAGGTGGCGCGAACCGGAACCCGTCCCGCGAAACCTTTCGTTTACTGTGTGGCCTGTGGAAGTATCCTGCTGTCTCTGCTTCTTTCGCTGACTTGTTTTATTGCCCTCCTGCAGGTCGACCCTCAGGATCGTGTTTGGGAGTTTGAGCTCTTCAGCTGGATCCATGGGCCGGCCCTCCAAACGGTCACCGGTGCTCTGGCCAACTTTCATGTCTCCTGGGGATTCCAGCTGGATCCGCTCTCGGCGGTGATGATTCTTGTGGTTACGGGCGTGGGCTTTCTCATCCACGTGTATTCCATCGGCTACATGGCGGAGGAGGAAGAGGGTTTTTATCGCTTCTTTGCCTACATGAACCTTTTTATGTTCATGATGCTGACCCTGGTTCTCGCCAACAACTACTTGTTGATGTTTGTGGGGTGGGAAGGGGTTGGCCTCTGCTCCTATCTGTTGATTGGCTACTACATTGAGAAAAAGAGTGCCGGGGACGCGGCCAAAAAAGCCTTTGTGGTCAACCGGATCGGCGATTTTGCCTTCATCATCGGCATGCTCATGATCTTCACCTATTTCGGCTCCCTGGATTTCACCGAGGTGTTTCATGGGGTGGAGGAAATGTTTCCCACACCGGAAACCCTGTGGGGCCCTCTGTGCTGGATTGCCTTGCTTCTATTTATTGGTGCTACCGGAAAGAGTGCACAGATTCCACTTTTCGTGTGGTTGCCCGACGCCATGGAGGGACCCACACCGGTGAGTGCTCTCATCCATGCAGCGACCATGGTGACCGCGGGAGTCTACATGGTGGCCCGTTCCAGTGCCATCTACAGTCGCGCGCCTGATGTGCTCTTCATTGTGGCCGTGGTGGGGATTTGTACGGCCTTATTGGCAGCCTCCATCGCCATGTTCCAGAACGACATCAAAAGGGTGCTTGCCTACTCGACCGTGAGTCAGCTGGGCTATATGTTCGCCGCCCTGGGTGTGGGAGCCGCAGCGGCGGGTATCTTTCACCTGATGACCCATGCTTTTTTCAAAGCCCTGCTCTTTTTGGGGTCGGGAAGCGTCATTGCGGCTCTTCATCACGAGCAGGATATGAGAAAAATGGGAGGTCTGAGAAAGCACCTCCCCAGAACCTGGTGGACTATGGGGATCGCCACTCTGGCTATCGCGGGTGTCCCCGGCCTGGCCGGTTTCTTTTCCAAAGATGAAATCTTGTGGCGATCCTTCAGCAACCCGGAGGGCCACCTGGTCTTTTGGTTGGTAGGAGTCCTGGTGGCGGGGATGACGGCCTTTTATATGATGCGAATGATGTTTCTCACCTTTCACGGGGAGGAGAGGCTCTCGCCGGAGGTGGCAAGTCACGTCCACGAATCTCCCAACGTGATGACCGTGCCCTTGGTCATTCTGGCCGTGGGTTCTGTTTTTGTGGGATATTTGGGTCTACCCGCCTGGCTGGGTCCCAATGTGTTTGAGCATTTTCTCGAGCCTGCCTTTGAAACCAGTTATCATGGCGCAGGCGAATCGGTTCACGCGGCACACTCCACCGAGATTCTCCTGACCTTGGTTTCCGTTGCCTTGGCTGGACTGGGAATCTATCTGGCCTATCAGTTCTTTCTGAAACACAAAGATAAAGCGGTACGGATGCGGGAAAGATTCAGTGGCCTTCACAGCATCATTTACAACAAGTACTACGTGGACGAGGCCTATGATGTCCTGTTCGTCAGTGGGGGCACGGGTTGGGGCCGATTCTTTGGAGCGAAGAATTGGGGGCGGTTCCTGTCGGCCTTCGACAACAACGTGGTTGACGGGGCCGTCAATAACAGTGCAGCAATGACCAAATTTGTAGCTTGGGGCTCAGGACTGGTGGACATCCACTTCGTGGATCGTATCGTCAATCTTGTAGGCGAAACTTTTGAGTTCTTCAGTACCGTGCTACGTAAGATTCAAACCGGGCTGGTGCAGCGATATGCCCTGTTCTTTGTGATCGGAATTATCCTGGTGATCAGCTTTTACCTCTACATGGGAGTCTAGTCGATGAGTTTTTTTATGGAGAACATCCTCACAATCGTGTGTTTTTTCCCTCTCCTTGGAGTGGTGCTTATTGTCTTGTGGCCAAGAAAAAAGGGACAGGAGGATGCGGTGAGGTGGATTGCCAATATCGTGGCCTTCATCGGTTTTCTCATCTCTTTGCCGCTCATCACCCTGTTTAACGATGCCCAGTACATTGATGCCGATACCGGCATGAGATTTGGGATCCGGGCCAACTGGATTGATGCCATTGGTGCCCAGTACTCCTTGGGTATTGATGGAATCAGCATGCTGTTGATCCTGCTGACGACACTCATGGGATTTATTGCCATTCTCTCCTCCTGGTCAGCGATCACGGAGCGGGTTAGAGAATACTATTGCTATTTTCTACTGCTGCAAGTGGGGATGTTAGGGGTGTTCATGGCGCTGGATCTTTTCCTTTTCTATGTTTTCTGGGAAGTCATGCTGGTGCCCATGTATTTCATCATTGGGGTGTGGGGAGGACCTCGGAAGCTGTACGCGGCCATCAAGTTCTTCCTTTACACATTGGCCGGCTCGGTCCTTTTGCTTTTGGGTATCCTGGCCCTCTACTTCTATCACCACAGCGTGACGGGAGTGTGGTCTTTCGACATTCTGGCCATGCAGCAGCTGGGAATTCCTGCCGATCTACAGTGGTGGATCTTCCTGGCTCTTTTCCTTGGTTTTGCCATTAAGGTCCCCATGTTCCCCTTCCATACCTGGCTTCCTGATGCTCACGTCGAAGCTCCTACCGCCGGGTCCGTTATTCTGGCTGCCATACTCCTGAAGATGGGCACCTACGGGTTTGTGCGCCTCAGCCTACCGATTCTTCCCCAGGCCAGCATGACCTTCTTAAATTTTTTGTTGGTGCTCTGTGTGATTGGCATTATCTACGGTGCCCTGGTGGCCATGATGCAGCAGGATATGAAGAAGCTGGTGGCCTACTCTTCGGTCAGCCATCTGGGATTTTGTATGTTAGGTGTTTTCATTGCCACTCCGGTGGCTCTGGAGGGCGGAATTCTGCAGATGATCAACCATGGAATTTCCACGGGAGCTCTCTTTTTGATCGTAGGCGTCATCTATGAGAGGCGTCATACCCGGATGATCGCCGATTTCGGGGGGCTATCCCAGAACATGCCGGTTTTCGCCGTTGTTTTCCTGATCATGACCCTCTCCTCCATCGGTATGCCTGCTCTCAACGGATTCATTGGCGAGTATATGATCCTTCAAGGGGTATTTGCAGACCCGGTCTACAGACTCTGGGCCGTGTTTGGAGCTGTGGGCATCGTTCTGGGAGCGGCCTACATGTTGTGGTTTTACCAGCGTGTGATGTTCGGTCCCCTGGACAATCCGGAAAACCAGAGTCTTCCGGATTTGAACTTGCGGGAAGTGGCAACCTTTGTGCCCTTGATTATTCTGGCCTTCTGGATCGGTCTTTACCCGAATACATTCCTGGATTATCTCCATGAGCCGGTCAATCAGATCGTTGAGAGAGTACGCCCGGGCGAGTTCAGTCCTCTGCCAGCTCAGGCGGTGGTAAGGGAGTAATCGATGCCTGAAGTTCCACAGAATCCTCTCGAATTCTTCCTGCAGAACGCTGCCGCTATAGGGCCTCAACTCCATTTGATCCTCTGGGGATTGGTGATCTTATGCTGGGGCTTTTGGAGCCTTCCTCGCAATGGGAGTGGCGGCCTTCTCAATCGATTCTTGCATCTGTTTCAACACCCTGCTGTCCTGGCCGTTGGCGGGTTGATCATGGCCTCTCTTCAACTTTACCGGCTTTGGGGAGTGAATTCAGGTCCCGCCTTTTACAAGATGATCACGCTCGATTCCTTTGCCCTGTACTTCGATATGCTGTTTCTGGTGGCCGCTCTTCTGGTCGTGATCATGTCCTATAAATACCTGGACATTGAAGAGGAACAGCACACGGAGTACTACGCACTGATTCTTTTCGCCACCGCCGGGATGATGTTTATGGCCGGAGCCATCGATCTGGTCAGTCTTTTTCTCGGTCTCGAGCTGATGTCCATTTCCACCTATGTCCTGGTTGGCTTTCTGCGAGGCAAAAAGCGATCCAATGAAGCATCACTCAAGTACTTCCTGCTGGGGGCTTTTTCTACGGGTATTATTCTCTATGGCATGTCACTGGTTTACGGGCTGGGTGGCAGTACAAACCTGAATGAAATCGGACGGCAGCTCGCCCAGCTGGAGGACAACAGCCTTCTGACGCTGTCCCTCCTGATGCTGATGGCGGGCTTATGCTTTAAGATCGCCGCGGTACCGTTTCACATGTGGGTTCCCGATGCCTATGAGGGAGCACCCACTCCCATCACGGCCTTCATGTCGGTGGCGGTGAAAGCGGCAGGTTTTGCCATCTTTTTTCGAATCCTCTTCGTCGTTTTTGAAGGTTTCTGGGAACTCTATGTGTTCCCGTTAGCAATCATTTCCATGGTGACCATTACCCTGGGAAACGTGGCTGCCCTCACCCAGGAGAACGTCAAGAGATTGTTGGCCTACTCCAGCATTTCTCATGCCGGTTTCGTCCTCATGGGAGTGGTAGCGGGCACTGAGCGGGGAATCACCGCCTCGGCAATGTATTTACTGGCCTATACCTTTATGAACCTGGGGATCTGGGCAGGGGTGATCCTGTTGCGGCGCAAGGATATCCCTGGGGAGAGAGTGGAGGATTTCGACGGTCTCTTCTTCAGACACCCGGCACTTGCGGTTTTGATGTTGGTTTTCTTCCTGTCCCTGGCAGGCATTCCTCCTTTGGCAGGATTTATCGCCAAGTACTACGTTTTTACTGCAGTACTGGAGGTCGCCTTCACCCAGGGTGAGCCCTACTCGTCCTTGATGGTCTGGCTGGCAGTGGTGGGTGCTCTGAACGTGGTGGTCTCGATCTTCTATTATCTCCGGATTGTGGTCTCGATGTTCATGAAGACGGAGTATCTGCCTGTTCCCCTGAGCTTTTCGAAGGGATTGGTGGTGGTGCTGGTGATTACGGGATTCTTCACCCTTCTGATCGGGGTCTACCCCGAGCCCTTTATCCAACTCGCTCAATCCGTCAACCTGCCGCTGATCTAGGAGAGTTTGGGGGTTGCCCCCAAACTCTCCTAGATCAGCGGAAATCTCAAATTCCAAATTCAAAATCCTAAACAAATTCCAAATTCCAAACCTGGAACCTGAAACCTGGAACGCGCGCGAAGGGCGCTCCGACCTGGAACCTGCAACTTGGAACCTGTCGTCTCATTGATCTAGTCCATCTTCTTTGCTATGATCCATTTTTTTTCGAGCTGGGGGCCATCATGTCCGGACAGCGTGATCATTTTCTGGCAAAATCTCTGGAGTCCTTGCAGGAAAATATCCGCCGATCAGGACCGGCTGCGACAGCCAGTTATACCCTGGTGGGAGCGGTGCTTCTCCTGGGTGGTATCGGTTATCTGCTGGACCAGTGGCTCATGACCTCGCCCTGGTTTTTGCTGGGTGGCTTATTATTGGGC
>JAZFTY010000058.1:0-2211 GCA_036446935.1 Acidobacteriota bacterium
ACGTATACAACTGACCCGCCCCTTTGACGAAATGCCCGCAAAAGGGGCTCAAGTTCCTCCCCACCCCTCCTTGATCGAGCCAAAAAGAGTCATAGAGCCGAATCTTGCGCCGATTGCGAAACTCTTTCCGAGTCCGCTCCAGGAACTGATTCCGGGTGCCATCCAACTGAGAGTCCAGGTAACGCATATGGAGTTCTTCACAGGAGAGCTCCAGGGTTAAATCCTCTGGACGCCTGAGCAGGAAAAAATCACGACGGTTCATGCTTCAACCTGCCAACGAGAGCAGGGTCCTCCGGACCAGGGCCTCTGTAAGCGGGATCTTATAGCCATTCTTAGCCAACGGCTGGGCTTGCGAGACGGCGGCTTGGCCGGCAGTCCCGGCAAGTTCCGTGGTGATTCTCTGCCCCACCAACATTCGTTCCACATGGGGCAGCTGCCAGGGAATAGGGGCCACAGCGCCCAGGACAATTCTGGCCATTCGGCAGACTCCCTGATCGATCTCCAAAACCGCGGCAACGCTCAGGACGGCGTGAGTCCAGGCCTCCCGGTCCATAATTTTCACGTAGGTACTCTCTACATTTTTCCGGGCAGGCGGCAACTCAATCTCAATCAGGACTTCATCGGGTCCCAGGATGTTCTCCCGGCTGACCTCTTCTCGAGGCAAGACGAAGAAGTCAGAGGCAGGGACAACTCGTTCTCCATCGGGACCGGCGATCCGAAACCTGGCTTCCAAAGCCATCAAAGCCGGTGCTGTATCCGAAGGGTGCACAATAAAGCTGGGGCCCCCTCCAAAAATGGCATGGAGTTGGTTCTGACCTACCACCGAGTAGCATCGATCACCCCCATGCTTGAAACAGGGAAATCCCTGCCGAAAATACCAGCACCAGGGCCGCTGGCAGATGTTTCCCGCCAACGTTCCCACGTTTCGAATTTGAGGAGTGGCTACGGTCCCGGCAGCTTCGGCCAGGACCGTGTACTGAGATCGAATCAGGGGATGTTGGCTCAGCTCCTGCAGGGTCACCAGGCCACCGATGCGAACTCCCTGAGAGTGCGGTTCTATTTCCCGCAAATCCTCGAGATCCTTGAGATTCACCACCACATCGGGAGCCACAAGGTCATCCTTGATCATTCCCAGTAGGTCGCTTCCCCCTCCTGCCAGGGAGGCAGTCTGTTGCTCTGCGACTGCCTTTTTCAGTAAGGCCATCACTTCTTGACGATTTTTGGGATTCACGTTAGTGAAACTCTTCACGATAAAGCTCCAATGATCTTGTCACGGGTAATGGGAAGTTCCTTGATCCGTATTCCGATGGCGTTAAAGACGGCATTGGAAAGAGCTCCCACCACCGGAACGATGGGGGGTTCTCCCACAGCCTTGGCACCAAAAGGACCATAGGCGTCTTCAGTCTCTACGAAGTGGACCTCAACGTTCGGGACATCGACGTGGGTCATCACCCGGGCTCCGTAATAGCCGGGATTGAGAGGAATACCCGTGTTCTCATCATAGAGGAGCTCCTCGTGCAGGGCCATGCCCAGACCCTGGATCACTCCCCCTTTGACCTGACTGGCGGCCGTGAGCGGATTAATAATGCGCCCACTGTCATGCATTGCCACATACTTTATGACTCGGACACCTCCGAGTTCGGTGTCCACCTCGACCTCTACAAAATGAACCGCAAAGCTGTATCGGACCATTCCCTCCAAACGCGGCGTGGGAGTGGCCTCTGCGATCAATACCTGATCGCCCTGTGGAGGACCGCTTGCGGCAAGCTGTTGTTTGAGATCCTTGGCCGCCTCTACAATGGCATTTCCGGTGTGGGAGGTCGTCCGGCTTCCGGACTCCCCTACCGAGTAGGGGGTGCGGTCAGTGTCCCCCGAGATGACCTGAACCCTGTCAAGATCGATCCCCATGGCCTCAGCCGCGATAATAGCCATCGTGGTTTTGGCGCCCGTACCGATATCGGTGACCCCCACATGAAGCCAAAGGCGTCCTTCGCTATCCAGGCGCAGAACCGCGCTACTTCGTCCCACCGAGGCGCCAAAACCCCCGGCGGCCAGACCAATGCCTGTCTTAATGGGTCCCTGCTGAGACCCGGCAGGATGCCATCGCTTCTTCCACTCGAACAACTCGGCTCCCTGGCGAATACACTCCAGAAGCCCTGAACTGGTGTAAGGGATACTGTCACGGAATTTCCGGGTGACGTTCTTCAGATA
>JAZFTY010000059.1:0-3638 GCA_036446935.1 Acidobacteriota bacterium
TCCTTCTTGGGAACAACGCTTTGATAACTTCATAAGATAACGTTTACACCGTAGGGAGTGACGATAATGGAAGCCGTTTCGCCGGCATCATTTTGTAGTTCAACGATCCCCGTCAGTGCGTGGCCCCGAGCATAGAAGCGGATCGAAGGAGAAGGAATAGCTGAAAAGGTGATGCCTGGCTCCAGGTTCTTCGCTATCCGTGGGGTATTACTCGAATGACTGGGATCCACAAGTTGAATGGTGTTGGCGTTTGTATCGAACTGGGCTTCGTAAGCCCAGTTCCTGGAGATGGCCAATGCTCGGCCGGCATTCATCTCCGAAGCAATCATGTTGGCTGAAGAGACGAGACGATACTTATCGATGGACGGTTGCAGCTGCATAATAGTAACGCTGCCAAGGATGGCGATCATAGCAACAACAAAAACGATCTCTATGATGGAAAAGCCGGATGCGCTGTTCCTGAATCCCCTGTGTCCTGGTTTCATGTCTTCTCGGTTTGCTGGCTTCATTTAGATCTCCCTCTCTCCCCTGCATCGCACGGTTCTTCAGTCCCGCGTTGTTAAGAAGTCTTTACGGTAAGCGTGATCAGTAAGGCCCCGAGCTTTTCCAGTGCCGTCCGCACGGAGCGTGGTACTTCTTGCTTGCCAACTGAATAAGCAATATCCGTTCCAAGGCAGGCTTCAGTTACGATTAGTTATCCATTCAACTCATTGATATAACTGAATTTCCATACGAAATAAAAAAAGTCGATAATCCTAAGACACTTCCTCCTCTCGTAACTCCTGTTTACAACTGTCCACCAGCGTTGACAGTGAATTTGGCGCCTTGGGCCGCTCAGTGACAACACTTCACTTCGCAGTTTTTCTCACTGGATCGTTATAGAGAACAAAGGGGGTTACAGAAATACCATGCTGTTGAAAGTGCAAAGTGCCGCGGTGTCGGGAATCGAAGCCCAGATCATCGATATCGAGGTAGATCTCTCCCTTCGTTGGGGACGTAAATATCACGTTGTCGGCCTACCCGATGCAGCGATCAGAGAAAGTGGAGAACGGGTCCGAGCCGCCATCCAAAACTGTGGTTTCAAGTTCCCCAATCTGGAGAGTATTACCGTGAACTTGGCCCCGGCTGATTTCAAAAAGGAGGGCAGTTGCTATGATTTGCCCATTGCCCTGGGAGTCCTTGGTCTAAGTGGGACCCTGGAACCGGAACGGGTTCGAGATTGGCTCATCCTGGGAGAACTCTCTTTGGACGGACAGGTGCGGCCCATTCGCGGGGCACTATCGGTGGCCTTACATGCCTCCCGGAAAAAATTCACCAAACTTCTGCTTCCGGTTGACAACACCCGAGAAGCGGCAATCGTCAGTGGAATTGACGTGCACCCGGCCTTTACTCTTCCTCAGGTGATAAACCTGCTCAATGGAGGACGTGCTCAATACCCTCCTGTCAAGGTCAATCACAGTGACTTGTTCAAGGAACAGATAACGGCAAGGCCGGACTTGATCGATGTCAAGGGGCAGGAGACGGCCAAGCGTGCCCTGGAAGTGGCTTGCGCAGGCGGGCACAACCTGTTGATGATCGGACCTCCCGGTGCCGGCAAGACCATGCTGGCCAAACGGATTCCATCCATTCTGCCTGCCATGAGTTTTGCAGAGGCTCTGAAAACCACAGCCATACACAGCGTATGCGGGCTACTCAAAGGGAATCAGCCGTTTCTGACCCACCGCCCCTTCCGAGCCCCTCACCACACCATCAGTAGCGCAGGGCTAGTAGGAGGCAGCTCTATTCCTCGACCCGGTGAAGTTTCTCTGGCCCACAATGGCGTGCTCTTCCTGGACGAGCTTCTGGAATTTCACCGCTCGGTCCTGGAAGTGCTGCGTCAACCTCTGGAAGACGGTGAAGTCACGATTAGCCGGGCAGCACGCACCTTGACCTTTCCCGCCCAGTTTATGCTGGCGGCGGCCATGAACCCCTGCCCCTGTGGATACTGGAACTCGGTTTTGAAGGAATGTGTCTGTACCCCTGCTCAGATTCAGCGCTACCGTTCCAAGATCTCAGGTCCTCTCTTGGACCGAATCGATCTGCATATCGACGTCCCCGAGGTAAGCTACAATGAGCTCACTAAGGATCCCAGTGGAGAATCCTCCAAGCTGATTGCACGGCGCGTGGCCAAAGCACGAAACCTTCAGCTTCGGCGCTTTCACTCCAGCAAGCCCTCAATCTTCTGCAACGCCCAGATGGGTCCCGCCCAGATCCGCAAACACTGTGTGTTGGAAGAGAACATCAAGAAGCTTTTGGGAAACGCCATTCAAAAGCTCGGCTTCTCGGCGCGAGGGTACGAACGCATTCTCAAGATGGCTCGCACCCTGGCCGACCTGGCAGGACTCGAGAACATCTCTTCTGAACATGTCTCCGAGGCCATCCAGTACCGCTCCCTGGATCGCAACTTCTGGGACGCTTTCTAAATTAATTGCTACGGGGACAGGCCCACAATGCAAAGGCTAAACCACTACGGATAATGGCTTTTTTTTCAGGCTGGCACCGAACGAGTTTCAACAGGTAAGAGAATGCCCAGACTGCCCAGGATTGTCCTACCGGATTATCCACACCATTTGACTCAAAGAGGCAACAGGGAATCCGATGTTTTCTTAGACACAGAGGATCGGCAGATCTTCCTCTCGCTTGTTGAGGAACATACCAAAAAAAACGGGATCAAAGTCAGCTCGTACTGCCTCATGACGAATCACTTTCATCTGATCGTTCATCCCGCAACAAAGCTCGGTCTCTCCAAAGGAATGCACCAAATCGATGGGGTGTATGCAGAGTACTTCAATCAGAAGTATCAGCTCACCGGTCACTTGTGGCAGGATCGATTCTTCGCATGTGTTCTCGACAGCTCGCATTTTTGGAATGCCATCCGATATGTGGAACGGAATCCTGTCCGGGCTGGCATGGTCAGTCGGGCCGAAAAGTACCAATGGTCCAGTGCCGCAGCCCATTGCGGCCAGAGGTGCGAACCACTGCTGTCAGAAATTCCACTGTCCGCACCACACGATGATTGGAGGGCCTGGCTTACTGAAGGTCTCCCCGAAGAAGAACACGAGCGCATTCGTCGAGCAACCAAAAGAGGAGCACCGTATGCTTCCGAGAGTTTCATTCGAGAGTTGGAGCGGCTGCTGAATCTTCGCCTCCTCCCCCGGAAACCTGGTTCAAATAGCTCCTCCTAATTAAGCGTTTCGCCCCAATTCCGTGCCAGCCCCACTTGAAACCCAGACAGTCACGGGCTCTCACAACCAATTCTGGGCCTGTCCCCCGGGCCTCCGCCATAGGAGTGGTATGATAATCCTAGGAAAGATTCGGAAAATTCTCCAAATATCTATCGAGGAGAGAGCGTAGACACTTTGTCAAGTTCTAAGGTTGCTAACAATCCAGACAAGCCGGCTCTGGGCGGGATACGCGTTAAAGCGACCATGTTATTCTCCGACATTCGGGGTTTTACCCAGATGGCGGATTCCATGGCTGCCGAAAAAGCGGTCGAGTTGCTTAACGACTACTTTACGCGGATGGTGGATGTGGTTTTAGAGGAACAGGGCGTTCTCGATAAGTATATTGGTGATGGCCTGATGGCGGTCTTCGGCGCA
>JAZFTY010000060.1:0-6070 GCA_036446935.1 Acidobacteriota bacterium
CGGTCAGCGGCCGCAGCACTTTTTATACTTTTTGCCCGAGCCGCAGGGACAGGACTCATTGCGACCGACTTTGCGAGTGTTTCTGACCACCGTTTTCACGGCTGCTGCACTTTGCTGCCCCTGGGGCTGACTGGGCTTCCAGACGGGCTCGGGGTTGTCCTCGGGTTGGGAATAACTCAAGGGCTGCTCCTGACGGCGGGTCCTCAGAAGGTCTCGTTCGTCTCCCTCGGTGATGGGTCGCAGCAGGAAAAGCATCCGAACCATTTCCTCAGTCGCCCGGGTCCAGAGCTCCTCGAACAATCCAAACGACTCTTTTTTGTACTCCACCAGAGGATCACGTTGTCCATAACCTCGCAAACCGATTCCTTCTTTGAGATGGTCCAGAGCCAGCAGGTGATCCTTCCACTGCTGATCCATAATCTGCAGCATCACCATGCCCTCGTACCATCGCATCATTTCCGTCCCGACCTGGCTTTCCTTTTCCTGGTACTTCGATTTAATTCGATCGAGCAGTTCTTCTTCCAACTCAGGACGCGACAATTCATCCACATTTTGAGGAAGATCAATCCCGTAAACCCGACGCAGGTTGATCTTCAGGTTCTCCAGATCCCACTCCTCCGGCTCGGTCTCCAGGTGAGCATAGCTATCCAGAAATTCGATAATGATGTCCTGAGCCAACCCCAGAATGTACTCTCTCTGGTCCTCTCCCTTCAACATCTCGCGACGGAATCGGTAGATTTCCACCCGCTGCTTGTTCATGACATCGTCGTACTCCAGGAGGTGCTTTCTGACTTCGAAGTTCCTGCCCTCCACCTGCCCCTGGGCCCGTTCAATCTGGCGGGTGATCAACTTGGATTCGATGGGAACGCCTTCCTCCATCCCAAGTTTATGCATGAGTCCGGAAATATTGTCGGAGCCAAAGATTCGCATGAGATCGTCCTCAAGCGAAAGATAAAAGCGGCTGGAGCCGGGATCTCCCTGGCGACCGGATCGACCGCGGAGCTGATTGTCAATGCGCCGAGCCTCATGTCGCTCGGTACCAATGATGTGAACTCCACCCAGTTCGATCACCTTATCGTGCTCCTCTTGCCAAATCGGAGAAAGCTTATCCACTTCTTTTTGATACTCCTCCTGATGCTCCTTCGGGTTCAGGTTTCGAGCCTGCAGATTCATCTTGGCTTGAGCCTCCGGGGCGATTCCTCCTAAAACAATGTCGGTGCCGCGCCCGGCCATATTGGTGGCAATGGTCACTGCCCCGATTTTGCCCGCCTGGGAGACGATCTCGGCTTCCCGCTCATGATACTTGGCGTTGAGAACGACATGCTTGATGCCACGGCTTTTCAGGAGGGTGGAGAGCCGCTCAGACTTTTCGATGGAGGTCGTCCCTATCAGCATCGGTTGCCCCAATTCATTGAGTTCCTTGGCCTCATCGGCTACCGCATTGAATTTCTCCCGCTCCGAACGGTACACCAAATCCGGATACTCGCGTCGAATCAGTGTCTGGTTGGTGGGAATAACCACAACCTCGAGCTTGTAGATCTTCTCGAACTCAGTGGCTTCTGTCTCGGCAGTTCCCGTCATGCCCGCCAACTTATCGTACATACGGAAGTAATTTTGAAAGGTGACGGTGGCCAGGGTCTGGTTCTCGCGTTCGATGCGCACACCTTCCTTCGCCTCCAGCGCCTGGTGTAGGCCGTCTGAGTAGCGGCGCCCCGGCATGAGGCGTCCCGTAAACTCGTCTACGATGATCACCTGGCCGTCCTTGATCATGTAATCCGCATCTCTCTTGAACAGCGTGTGAGCCTTCAGGGCCTGTTGGATATGATGCACCAGCTCCATGTGGTTTGGATCGTAGAGGTTCTCGATTCCTAGAAACTTTTCCCCTTTCTCAACACCTGATTCCTGAAGGACGACCGTCCGGGCTTTCTCATCGATCTTGTAGTCCTGTTCACGAACCAGCCGCGGGATCAGTTTATCGATCTTGTAATACTTGTCGGTGGATTCTTCAGAAGGACCGCTAATAATCAGAGGCGTGCGGGCTTCATCCACAAGGATGGAGTCCACTTCGTCGACGATGGCATAGTGGTGAGACCTCTGGACGCAGTCCTCGAGCGTGTATTTCATATTGTCGCGCAGGTAATCGAAGCCGAATTCGTTGTTGGTCCCATAGGTGATATCCGACTGGTATGCCGCCCTGCGTTCCGGTTCGGGCATGTCGTGCCCGATCACACCGACACTCAAGCCCAGAAACTGGTAGATCGGTCCCATCCATTCGGCATCACGCCGGGCCAGATAGTCGTTCACCGTGACCACGTGAACACCGTTACCGGACAGGGCGTTGAGGTAGACAGCAAGAGTGGCGACCAGGGTTTTCCCTTCCCCCGTCTTCATCTCAGCAATTTTGCCCCGATGAAGGACCTCACCACCGATGAGCTGCACGTCGAAATGACGCATACTCAGGGTACGTCGACCCGTTTCGCGAACCGCGGCAAAGGCTTCGGGGAGAATATCGTCAAGCGATTCGCCCTTTTCCAGACGGGATTTTAATTCGGGGGTCTTCGATTTCAGATCAGCATCCGAGAGCTGGGAGATACCCCCCTCCAGCTCATTGATGCGAGCCACCAAGGGCTGAATCCTTTTCAACTCTCGCTCGTTATGACTCCCGACGATCTTGGTCAGAATCGTGTTGAACATGGCCTCTAGATTCTACCACCATCCCGCAGATCACGCGTTTCCGCGGGGTTTGCGGAATAGCATCTGCGTGATTCGTGAGTTATAATCCGTTAATGGAGATCCCTGAAGCCTTAACCTTTGATGATGTGTTGCTGATGCCGGCCAAGAGTAAGGTCTTGCCGGGTGAAGCAGATCTTCGAACCCGCTTTTCTCGAAATGTCCCCCTGAATATCCCTCTGTCGTCTGCGGCCATGGATACGGTGACCAAGGCCAAGCTGGCCATTGCCCTGGCCGGGCAGGGGGGGATCGGGATAATCCACCGCAATCTGTCCGTTGAAGACCAGGTTGCCGAGGTAGATAAGGTGAAACGCTCCGAATCCGGCATGATCGTGGATCCTGTGACCATGCGGCCCCAGGATCGAATCCGGGATGTACTAGAGGTGATGGACCGACACAAGATCTCTGGCGTTCCCATTACCGACAAGAAGGGGAAACTGCTGGGTATTCTCACCAACCGAGATTTGCGATTTGAAACCAATCTGGATCTTCCGGTCTCGCAACTGATGACCAAGGAAAATCTGATCACGGTGCGCCAGGGAATTTCCATGGAAAAGGCCAAGAAAACACTCCACGAACACCGCATCGAAAAACTGCTGGTGGTGGACAAAAACAACCTGCTGAAAGGTCTGATTACCATCAAAGACATCATGAAGGTGATCTCCTATCCCGATGCAGCCAAGGATTCCTATGGCCGCCTGCGGGTGGGAGCAGCCGTGGGTGCCAGCGGAGATTTTCTGGAGAGGGCCAGCGAATTAGAGAAAGCCAAGGTTGATGTCATCGTCATGGATACGGCTCATGGACACACGGAACGTGTCTTGACGGCAGTCCGCGAACTCAAGAAGATATTGAAAAAGGTCGACCTGGTGGTGGGTAATATCGCTAGCGGGGATGCGGTCCGCGAACTGGGAGATCTGGGCGTGGACGGTGTCAAGGTGGGCATGGGACCCGGGAGTATTTGTACCACCCGTGTGGTCACGGGAGCCGGAGTCCCCCAAATCACGGCCATCATGAATACGGCCAAGGTGGCCCGTAAAATGAAGCTTCCTCTCATTGCTGACGGCGGAATCAAATATTCGGGGGATATCAGCAAAGCTCTGGCTGCAGGCGCCGACTGCGTGATGGCAGGGAACCTGTTTGCGGGCACCGACGAATCTCCGGGTGAATTGGTCTTTTATCAAAACCGCAGCTACAAGACCTACCGGGGAATGGGTTCGCTGGGAGCCATGGGCGAGGGTGGCGCCGAGCGCTACGGACACGACGAGGCCATCGATGGGGAACGCAAAGTGGTTCCCGAAGGCATCGAAGGGCGAGTTCCCTACAAGGGCAGCATGGAAGATCTGATCCCGGTCCTCATGGGCGGAGTCCGGGCTGGCATGGGGTACTGTGGGGTCAAGAACATTCAAGAACTGAGGACCAAGACCCGCCTCATCCGAATCAGTCACCTGGGACTTCGCGAATCCCATGTTCACGACGTCATCGTGACCAAAGAAGCACCCAACTATCGACTAGGCGACTAGTTTAGCCCGCATTTCAGGTTCCAGTTTTGAATTCGGGATCACAAACAAATCCTAAATCACAGCCGGCACACCGGCTGAAATCCCAAATCCTAAATTCCAAATTCTAAACCTCTGAGTGTGAGTTCATGGACTGTTGTAAGCCGAAATTGTTTGTGATTTAGAACTTGGAATTTATGATTTGTTTAGGATTTAGGATTTGGATTTTGGGATTTCCGGCCTCTGGCCGGTGATTTGGAATTTGGAATTTGGAATTTCCGCTGACCGCCGTTAGCGGTCAGCGGTCACGGCTACGGTCTTCCTACCCACTGCTCCCGCAATCACTTTCAGGTCTCCCATGAGTTCCTCAAACTGTTCCAGGGTCATGGTTTGAGCCCCATCGCAGATGGCATTGTCGGGATCGTGGTGGACTTCCAGGAGCAATCCATCCGCACCCGCTGCCATGGCCGCTCGTGCCAGTGGTGGAACCTTATCCCGAAGTCCAATGGCGTGGCTGGGGTCGACCACAATAGGCAAATGGCTCAGTTCGTGAATCACCGGGATGGCCGAAATGTCCAGAGTATTCCGGGTGTGAGTCTCAAAGGTTCGAATCCCTCTCTCACATAGAATCACGCGGTGATTCCCTTCCGCCATGATGTATTCGGCGGCCAGCAATAGATCGGAAATGGTGGCGCTCATTCCGCGCTTGAGAAGGGCGGGAATCTCGGTCTGGCCAATGTCGCGCAGCAGACCATAGTTCTGCATGTTGCGGGCTCCGATCTGAATAATGTCGATGTATTCCTGGGCCAACGGCAGTTGACTCGACTCCATAATCTCGGAAATCACCAGTAACCCATGATTGTCAGCTGCCTTGCGAATACTCTTCAATCCCTCCTCGCCATGTCCCTGAAATGAGTAAGGCGAAGTTCGAGGCTTGAAAGCTCCACCGCGCATCACCCTGGCTCCTGCGGCCCTGATTCTTTCCCCGATCAGATTGCACTGCTCGTAATCCTCGATCGTACAGGGACCCGCCATGACCACCGTCTCGCCACCGCCGATTTTCACATCCTTGATCTCGATAACGGTTCCCTCAGGGCGAAAGGCTCGTGAAGCCAGCTTATAAGGCTGGGTGATGCGGTGGACCTCCTGAACACCTTCCACCAACTCGTAGTCGCGAATATCCACCACCTTGGCACCTACGGCCCCCAAAATGGTGCGCTCCACACCCGTGGAGCGGTGCACGTCAAATCCCTGAGAGACCAGTTTTTCGACCACCCCTTCGATCTGACTGTCTGTAGCATGCTGTTTCATGACGATAACCATGGTTTGTTACTCCTTCTCTATCTTCTTGGCAGTTCAGCCCGGATTATGCATAGTCGGGGCTAATGCTTCTCTGTCTTTCCCAGGTCGTCGGGGCCTCTGGACTCCCGCTCAGCCCGCCTGGACTCATCGATAATTCTTTCGAACAGGCGCTTGACCGCTTCCTTGCTCAGGGGGCCATTGGCCTCCTTCCAGACCCGGCCAATGACCTCCTCTTCGCGTCTCGGATCGTAAATCTCAATGGCCAACTTGTGTTTCAGCTTTCCGATCTCAATGGCGCATTCACTGCGTTGATTGAGAAGCTTCACCAGTTCCAGATCGAGTTCATCGATCTTCTTGCGCCACTTCGCGATGTCATCCATTCGTCAAATCCGTGTCATCCGCGGGATACAAACAAAAAAAGCCGTGAGTAGCATCCCTACCCACGGCCTTGTCAATCTCGCTTGTGACTTGTACCTATACCGGTGGGCGGTGTTTCTTCTTGTGCCACCAATAAAACAAGTAAAAGTTGCAAGCTAAACTCA
>JAZFTY010000061.1:0-6342 GCA_036446935.1 Acidobacteriota bacterium
GAGCTGTAGATGTGTCCGTCATTGAACATGAGTTGAAGGAACTGTGGGAACAGATGACGGAGGTGTCTGCAGAGGAGGATCAGCAGGCCGTCATGAGAGCCTGCGTGGCAAACTTGGTTGTGTATAACCCTGCTGGCGAGAGCGCCGGAGAGATTAGCCCGATGATTGCCGAGGTCACCAACCAACATCCCAGTCGTGTGATCCTCCTACTCTCGGAACCTGATTCGTCCCAAGCCTCTCTCGACGCCATGGTCACAGCCCAGTGTCATCCCTCAGGGCGCGGCCGGAAGCAGATTTGTTGTGAGCAAATTATCATTCAAGCGGCCGGGGAGGACATCAGCCGCCTGCCCAGTCTGGTCCGAACCCTGGTGATCCCTGATCTTCCTGTGTTTTTGTGGTGGCGTGATTTACCCAACGTCAAGGGTGCTTTGTTCACGGACTTCGTGCAAGGTGCCGACCGTGTGATCCTGGACTCGGCTGGCCTGGCCGATGCCAGGCAAGGGCTGCGAACTCTGGCTGCGCTAGTGGAAGCAAAGCCTCAGAAGACGGCTTTCAGCGACCTCAGCTGGTGCCGCCTTACCCCCTGGCGGGTGTTGGTGGCGGGTTTTTTCGATGTTCCGAAATACAGGCCCTATCTGCCCCGGCTCAATCGTGTGCAGATTGAGTGTGTGGGCCAAGGCTCCAAGGAACCCTCGATTCCTGCACACGGTTTACTGCTGGCCGCCTGGCTGGCCAGTCGTTTGAACTGGAAAGTCACCACAAAACCGCACTGGCTCGATGAGCGTACCTGTGAGTGGGAGCTGGAGGCGGAGAATCAGACGGTCACCATACACATCGAAATCACCTCATCGGAGGGTGCTGCTCGCCCTGGTTTGAGCTCGCTGCAGCTTCTCGTGGAGGGTGAGCCCTCAGCACAATGGGTTGTCTCCGTTGCTGCCGATGGCAAACACCTGGAGGGTCATGTGAGGCTGGAGGGGAGAAAGGAGGGGGCCAGAATCATCCGCTTGGATGACGATGATGAAGCGCAGCTTGCGGGGAAGGAGTTGGAGATTCTGGGCCACGATCCAATCTATGAACAAAGCTTGAAATGGCTGGCAGGGGATTAGCAGGCGCAGTCAAAGCCGTGGGGTGTGATGGCCCGCAGGCTAAAGCCTGCGGCTCCGACAGAGCTACCAGCAGCAGTCAGAGCCGTGGGTTAGTGTCTCGCTCCATAAATACGATGACGTTTGCTGATAGAGCTTGCGAGGCGAGGTCAAGGAGCGAGGAGGAGGCGATGCAGGGACATCGACGACGACGAGAGACACAGAGATCGTCCGCAACCTCCATCAGCCCGAAGGGTGGCGGCGGGACGGCATCGATTTCTTTGTCGCTCCTCCTCCACGATGTCACTGACATCGCGTCGTCGTCGCTTCGCGAACTCGACGCCGTCGCGCTCGCCACAAACGTCACCATATTTATGGAACGAGGCACTTAGCCCACGGGCCCAGCGGGGTTGATGACTACGTCACTGCAGTCGAGAATTTATGGATGGTTCCAGAAATCGGGAGAACGAGTTAGTCGTCTGCCGTGACGTCGAAGAGCTGAACCGGCGAACAGCAGAGCAATTTGTACGACTCGCCAGAGAGTCCGTCGCGGCCACCGGTAGATTCACCGTGGCCCTCTCAGGAGGTTCCACTCCAAAAGCACTCTACTCCTTGTTGGCCGGTCAGACCTTTCAGCCGTTGGTGCCCTGGCCCAGGGTGTATTTTTTCTGGGGAGACGAGCGCTGCGTTTCTCCTGATCATCCCGAAAGCAATTATGGAATGGCACGAGAGACGATGCTGGACAAGGTCCCTGTTCCTACAGAGAACGTATACCCCGTGCCCACCCAAGAAGGCAATGCCCAGAGGGTGGCCGCCGAGTATGAAAGAACTCTGAGTACATTTTTCGATTTGAACGAGGGCCAGCAACCGCGCTTCGATCTGATCTTGTTGGGTATGGGAGAGGATGGACATACCGCCTCTCTTTTTCCCGGGACGGCCGCTCTCCAGGAGATGGGAACCGTGACTGCGAATGATATTCAGAAGTTGGGGACTCATCGAATCACGCTCACCATTCCTGCCATCAACCAGGCAGCCCATATTGTGTTCGTGGTCTCAGGACCGTCCAAGGCCTCGGTGTTGAAAGAGGTGCTGGAGGGTCAGTACCAACCGACCCGCCTGCCCTCACAAAGCATCCAACCGGTCGAAGGCGAGCTCCTCTTTCTGGTGGATCGTGCCGCGGCAGGTGAGCTCACTCCCTCAGGAGATAAGCAGGAATGATTCTGGCAGGGGACATGGGTGGAACCAAAAGCCATGTGGCGCTTTTTGCCATTGAGGCGAAGCACCCCCAGCTTCTCATCGAACAGACTTATAAAAGTCAGGAGTATTCCGGGCTTGAAGAAGTGCTTCAGAAGTTTCTGGGGGCCAACGCTGACTTGATCCGCAATCAACCGATCGAGGCCGCCTGTTTGGGAGTGGCCGGGCCCGTGGTCGGTGAACATTCCAAGACCCCTAACTTGCCATGGACCCTTAGCGCTCAAGTGATCCGGGAGACGGTGGGTTGCCAGAAGGTAGAACTCATCAACGATCTGGAGGCTAATGGCTACGGTATTTCAGTGCTGGAGGATGATGACTTTGAGACCTTCCAGGAGGGATCTCCACAGAAGGAGGGACATGGGGCACTGATTTCCGCCGGCACGGGTTTGGGGGAGGCCCTTCTTTACAGAGAGGGGGAGGGTTTCAAACCGGTTGCTTCCGAAGGAGGTCACGCGGATTTCGCTCCCCGCAATGAGTTGGAGATCGAACTCCTGCGTTATCTCCTGAAGCGTTTCCAGCATGTGAGTTACGAACGGGTTCTCTCAGGTGCAGGGCTGTCTAACATCTACAGTTTTCTAAGAGACTCGGGCCGCGGCCAGGAGCCGAATGGGTTGGGGGAGCTGCTGGAGCAAGAGGACCCGGGTGCCGCCATATCGAGGGCGGCACTGAGGGGTGAGCCTGAATTGTGCGTCCAGGCCCTGGATCTGTTCGTTTCCATCTATGGAGCAGAGGCGGGTAATCTTGCCCTCAAGGCGAAGGCCGTGGGAGGCTTGTACGTCGGTGGTGGAATCGCTCCCAAGATCATCAGCAAGCTCCGTGAAGAAACGTTCTTGAAGGCGTTTAGGGACAAAGGCCGACTCTCATCGCTCATGAAAGCCATTCCCGTTCGCGTCATTCTGAACCAGCATACAGCGCTCTATGGAGCTGCCCATCGGGCTACTCTCATGATGTCCTTGTAGGAGAGAATTTGGGGACAGTCCCCGAATTCGGAGAATTCTTGGGACAGTCCCCAAATTCTCTCTTCTTGATCCGTTCTGATCCGCTAAGTTACAATATTCTCAGAAGTTACAACACTCTTAGAAGTTACCACCTATGAAGCCTTTGAAGCAGCTCATGCTTGGTCTGTTGTGTCTGACGGTGAACCTCGCTCCCCTGGGTGCTTGGACTCAGGATGAGGCCGGGCTGATTGAGGGGACGGACCCCTGGCCGTCAAACCCTCCACGCCTTGTTCGCATTGCCAACAATCTCTTGACCGTGAAAGTACACGATGCGTCGGTGGAAGAGCTTATTGAGGAAATTGCCCATCAAAGTGGTCTCAACATCGTGTGGTATGGCACCATCTCAGAGAGGATTACCCTGGATTTTCAGGGACTCGCTCTGGACCAGGCATTGGCTCGGATTTTGCGCCGACACAGTTTTGCCCTGGCATCTGCTCAAGGCGGGGAGGGTGAAGGCACCGCCGCACGACCCCGGAAGCTGTGGATCATTCCCAAGGGAGCAGAAGGCTCTCCTCTCCAGGCCGCTGCTACGAATGAAAGTGAACGGGAAGATGTTATACAGGACGAATCTCTAGATATAACGCTATTAATTGCTGCTCTCAGAAGTGAGGACTCCTGGGAGCGGGAGGAGGCGGTGGAGGCTCTGGGAGAAATCGGAGGACCGGAATCTGCGCAATTTTTGGGTGTGGCACTGACGGACGAGGATGAGGATGTGCGACAGGCAGCGATTGCCGCTCTTGCCCATATCGGGGGAGATCGAGCCGCCCAGGTCCTGGCCGTCGCTTTGGAAGACGAGGATGAGTGGTTTCGGGAGGAGGCGGTAGAGGCTCTGGGTGAGATTGGCGGCGACAGTGCCATCCGGCTCCTGGAGCAGGCTCTTTCCGATGAGTACGACGGAGTCCGGGACACTGCTGAAGAGTTACTGGAAGAGCTCAGAGAGGACCGCTAGTTCACGGACCGAATCATTTCCGACAAAAGGCGCGAATCCTCCTCTCGGGGATAATCGAAACCCAGCAGTTGAGCCAGGGTGGGAGCGATGTCCTGGGGCCCGCAGGGATCTGGATAGGTTCCCGGTTCAATGTCGGGTCCCATGAAGATGATGGGAACATGCCGGTCATAGTCGTATGCCGTTCCGTGACCGGTACCTCCAGGACGAGGATCCAGGTAAAGATACTTCTTGACCAGGACGGTCAGGTGAGGGCTCCTCGGCTGGAAGAATGAATTCCGAAAGAGCTCGATGTAGGGATCGTTGGAAGGCTTATCGCTCAAGAGTTGGGAATGGGTGTAGACCGCTTCCACCAGGCCGGTCGATAAGAGGGCATCGATAATCGTGGTTTCCACCTCCTGGCGTTGCAGTTGATGCCGCTGCATCACCTCCTCATCAAGATAGATATCTCTACGAGAATCAGCGATCAAATTCTCCACACCCGGATATTTCTGCTCCAATGCCTGCTCCACGGCAGTCTCCAAAACCTGGGGATGGGCTCGTCGAGCTTCGATGCCTTTGGCTTGCAAGGTTTCCACCAGAGGAAGAACCCCGTGATCCGCTGTCAGGACCACCAGAGTACGATCCAGACCCACGCGAGCATCGACCTCCTGAAACAGATCTGCCAAAATCAGGTCCAGTCGAAGAAGCTGGTCCATGACTTCCTGGCTCTCCGCTCCGTAGGTGTGGCCGACAATGTCGGTTGCGGAAAATCCTATGGCCAGAATATCGGTGTAGTTGTCCTCCCCCAACTGATGAGCCTGCATGGCCTCGAGGCTCACCGAGAGCGTCATCTCGTCGACAAAGGGAGTACGCCGGAGATTGTCATAGAATCCCCTTCCCGGAGGGGCTCCCCGGATGGAATGGGGAAAGACGATATCCTTGCGGTCCCACTCCCCTTCAATGGCGTCCGGGCCCGCATACTTCTCATAAAGGTTTTCATCCGCCAGCAGGCGCTCCCACTTTTGACCTGCATATTGGTCGGGTAAACGCTGGCCGTTCCATTTCTCCAGCCAGTTGGGAGCTTTGCTCATATAGTAAGTGCTGGTGATGAAGTTGCCTCCAAAGGTTTCGTACCAGTAAGCGGCATCCCCTCGAGGACCTGCCATAAGGATGGCTGAACGATCCTTTAAAGAAACAGCCACCACACGAGATTCCGGATTCTGCTGTTTGAGAACATCCCCCAGCGTGAAGCCTATAAAATTGACTGGAGAAGCCCCGCGACCCTCTCCTCCCAACGGAGAATGAACGGGATCTTCCACCACGTTGATGGTTCTCTTCAAGAACGAATCGTACCAGGCGTTGGCAATGATTCCGGAGTGGCGGGGATGACGGCCGGACAGGATCACCGAATGACCCGGACCTGTCTCGGTCATGGCGTGTTGGTAGTGGGCTTCGCTGAAGACTGCTCCCTGATCCAGAAGGGTACGGAAACCTCCCTTATAGAGATCATTAAAGCGCGTCAGGTAGTCAAAGCGCATCTGATCGATGGAAAGAACCAGAATCAATCTGGGCTTTTCTACACGCTGCTCTCCGCCGGCAGAGGAAAAGACGATCGTCCCGATCAACAGGGCAACTGCCACACGCATTTTTTTCATGGCTCCCACACCTGATCCCTCAACACCGCACCATGATCTCATAAATTTAGCTCGTCGGTAGGGGGAGCCGGTTTACCTTCCGACTGAAAGGGGGTGCAGCACTTGCTTGAGAATGGGTGATTCATCATAATGGGCTCCAAGTAACTTGGCCCAAAGAAAGGAAAAGTCTCATGCTACCCCGTTCCGACTATTACAAAATGCCGGCCAAACCCTGGATCAGCTTCCTGTACTGCGACTTGACGAAGCTGATCAAGATACGCTTGAACCCGAAGATCAGAGAGCGTTACAAGAACTGGGATGGCGCAGTGACTCTGGGAGCGAGGGCCCCCGAAATCGATCTCAAGGGAGATCAGGGTGAGCGGTTTTGCCTCTCCGACCGAATCGGCAAGAAGAATGTCATCCTGGTCTTTGGCGCCATAACATGA